>JANOBL010000595.1:0-12867 GCA_031411635.1 Betaproteobacteria bacterium | reverse complement strand
CACGCCCAGGTAGCTGGGCAGGCTGTCGTCCCAGGCAAAGTGGAAGCCGCCGGCCTGCATGCGCGCCAGGTTGCTGGTGGTGGGCATGATGGGGAAGACCAGGTAGTTCTCGGTCACCGCAAAGTCGTGGACCATGCTGGCGTAGGGTGCGTCGAACCAGTCCTCATGCAGCAGGTTCAAATCACGGTCCGCCGCCGCGCAGGCGATGGTGGCGGTGGCGTCGCCGGCTGCCTCGAAGCCGTAGAACAGCAGCTCGCCGCTGACCGGGTCCAGCTTGGGGTGGGCGGTGAAGTGTGGGCTTTTCAGCGCACCGTCAAAATCCAGCTTGCCCAGCGTGTGCAGCGTGTCGGGGTCCAGCTCATGCGGCAAGCCGTCTTCCTTGATCGCAAACAGCCTGCCGGCATGCCACAGGATGCTGGTATTGGCGGTGGTTCGGTCGATGCCCGCCACGCTGGGATCGTCGGTGTAGCGGTTGCGGTAATGGCCAAACAGCGCACGCCGTGCGGCACGCTCGGCCTTGAACTTGTCGGTGCGCACAAAGCGCTGGCGAAAGTCCACATGGCCAGCGTTGATCGTGAACATGCTGACCATACCGTCGCCATTGATGCCCACATCGTCGGCAAAACGCGGCACCAACTGCGGGTCGGGGCCGCAACGGTAAAAACGGCCGGCCAGGCCCGCTGGCAGCTCGCCCTGGTACTCGAGTTCAAACAGATCGCATTCCACACGCGACGGGCGTGCTGGTCCGCGAAAACTCGGGTTGTCAGTGGGGAACTGGTAGGTCACGGTGGCAAACGGGGCTGTTATTCCTCGGCGCTGTAGCCGGTCTCGCGCACGATGCGGGCCCAGTCGGCGCTGGCGCTGCGCATGCGCGCTGCCATCTCGTCGCCGCTGGTCAGCAGCATCTCGGCCTGGCCATGCTCCAGCCAGGCCTGGATGTCCGGCTCACGCATGGCCGCATGCACTTGGGCGGTCAGCGCACGCACCGTCTCGGCGGGGGTGTTGGCCGGCACAAACAGGCCAAACCATTCGTTGAGCTGCAAGCCCTTGTGGCCCAACTCGGCAAAGGTGGGCACATCGGGTAATTGCTTGGTGCGTGCACTGTCGGCAATCGCCAGCACCCGCAGCTTGCCGCTGCGGTGGCGGTCCACCGAGTCAAAGCCAATCGGCTGAAACGCCGCCGGTAGTTGTCCAGCCAACAAATCTTGCGACAGCGCGGCGCCACCCCGGTAGGCCACATGGGTGAGCGGCACACCCACAGCACGGGCGAACATCGTGCCCAGAAAATGCGGCATCGTGCCCGCGCCGGGTGAGCCGTAGACCGCGCGTTTGGGATCCTGTTTGACCCAGGCCAGGTACTCGGCAACGCTTTTTACCGGCGCGCCCGGGCCCACCAGCAGCCCCATTTTGGTGACAAACACCGTGGTGAGCGGGATGAAGTCCTTGACCGGGTCGTAGCTGAGCTTTTTGTAGATCTGCGGAAAGATCACCATCGGGCTCTCGGGCGTGAACAGCAGCGCCGTGCCGTCGGCCGGCGCGGTGCGTGCCGCCTCGATCGCCAGGCGCCCGCCGGCACCGGTGCGGTTCTCGACGATCACGCTGCTCAGCGTTTTGCCGCGCAGCCTGTCGGCCAGCATGCGCACCAGCGGGTCCATGCCACCACCGGCCGGAAAACCGCTGATGATGCGGCCGGGCTTGTCGGCCGGGGCTTGGGCCAGTGCGCTGCGGCCTGCGCCCAGCAACAGCGCTGCGCCAGCGCCCAGCAGCCTGCGGCGATGCAGCCGGTCAGCGGAGTGGTTCATCACAGCCCTCACAGCATCTGGTAGTAGTGGATGACATTGCCTTCGGGAATCTTGTCGCCGATGCCGACAAAGACATGCCGGGCCAGCCAATCGTGCGGCCCGGTGGCCACCTCGAAGCTGGGTGTCACCCGCATGTAGTACTCCGACGGATCGGCCGGCTCGCGCCGCGCCATGCGCGCCATCACCTCGGCCGAGCCCCAGCGGAAGCCCCGGTTTTGCAGGTAGATGATGCTGCCGTCCTGATGCTGCAGGTTGTAGCGGGCATCAAAGTCCAGCGTGCCATCGGGCCGCGCATGGGCCCAGTCACCACCCCCGGGCAAGACCTTGCCCTTCAGGCGCGGGCCCTCAAAGCTGCCTTCGAGTATTTCGACAAAATACCGGTCGCCGCCCTTGGGCATCGCGCCCACGGCGATCTTTGGTTTGAGCTTGATGCGCACCGACATCGCGTATTCAAACCTCGGGATCAGGCTGGGGGATTGGGGTTGCATCGCTGGCTCCTGCGGTGTCAAAGCTCGGTCAAATACACGCCTGGTTTGGCCTGGTCAACACAGCGCCTGGGCATCCACCCAGTTGCCATGCAAGCCGTTGCGCAAGCGGATGGGCAGCCGGATCACCGCCAGCGGCGGCGCGGCAAAATCACGCGCATCCAGGATCAGCAAGTCATTGCGCAACTCGGACAGCCGGTTCACCAGCACCAGCACATAACCGTCGCCCTCCTGGCTGCTGCCGGGGCGTGGCACAAAGATCGGCTCTTGCACGGCACTGTCGTCACCGGCGTAAAACAGGCTGCTGCGGCCGGCGCCCACCGGGCGGTCCAGGTCAAAGTGGGCCAGGGCGTTGAAGGTTTTGCCGGTCATGCTGGCCTGGCTGTCGGTACCCCGGCCCTCGGCGCGCGACACGGTCCAGCCATGGCGGTGCCGGCCCATCGCAAAACGGTCATCGATGCGCGGAAACTCGGCCACCACCGGGTCAAGATCCTGGCGCTCGAAGCTGTCGCCGGTCGAGGCCAGGTCAAACGTCCAGCGCTGCATTCGCGGTGTGGCACGCTTGGGGTCAAAAGCCTGGCCGTGGCGCAGCGGGAAAAACGGAAACACCACCATCTGGCCGGCCGGGGTGTCAAAGTGCACCTGGCTGCCCTCGGCGGTGTGCTCGGTAAAGGCATTCATCACATGCGACGAAAAGCAGGTGGGTGCCGTGAACCAGCGCACCTGCTGCGGCCCACCGGCACGCGGAAAAATGCCCACATGCACCGGAAGCTGGCCGTCCCAGGCAAAGTGCGGCCCACCGCGTTTCATCAAATCCAGATCGGCCACCAGCGGCGAGATCGAGAACACCACATGCTCTTGCGTGACGCCAAAGTCATGCACCATGCTGGCGTAGGGCGCGGCAAATAGCCGCTGCTGGCTGATGCGGCCATGCCGGTCGATGACGCCGTAGACGATGTCGGGTGTGGCCTCGCCCTTGGCCTCGTAGCCGAAGAACACCATCTCGCCGCTGACCGGGTCGATCTTGGGATGCGCGGTGAAGGTGGGATGCCGGTACTGGCCGTCAAAATCGCAATCGCCCAGCGTCTGCAGCGTGTGCGGGTCAAGCTGTACCGGCAGGCTGTCTTCCTTCAAGGCCAGCAAGCGCCCGGCGTGCCAGACGATGTTGGTATTGGCCGTGCCTCGACTTTTGCCGGCCACGCTGGGATCGTCGGTAAAGGGGTTGCGGTAGACGCCGTACAGCGCAGTGCCGGCAGCCCGCTCGGCAACAAACTTCTGGGTCTGGATCCAGCGTGATTTGAAGCTCACCCGTCCGCCCCGAATGCGGAAAACGCAGGCCATGCCGTCGCCATTGAGCGGGATGTCGTCACCGGCCCGGGGTGGAAACTGCGGATCGGGTGCCACCCGGAAAAACATGCCGTCCAGCGCGGCAGGCACCGCCCCCCGCACCACCTCCAGATCGGCGATGTCGCACTCAAACCGGCCCGGTGCGTTGAAGCCGACAAAGCTGCGGGTGTTGGGAAAGGCGGTGGTCATGGTGGCGTGTGGTGGATGTCTCCAAGAATACATACGTGTGCACATCAAACGACTGGTGTTTGCCCGCATGGCGGCGCACCTACACTGCCCGTTTGTTGTGCGGGCCCACGATGACATCCCCAAAAAAAGCCGCCGCGGCGCCAGCCCACGAGCCCGAGTTGAAGGCCTTGTACGCTCATCCGGGCTTTTTGATGCGGCGCGCGCACCAGATCGCCGAATCCAGCTTTTTGCGCGAATGCGACGGCGCGATCACACCGCCGCAGTTCAGCGCATTGACGCTGGTGGCGATTGCACCGGGCATCGATGCGATGGGGGTGTCGCGGGTGATCGGGCTGGACCGCACCACCAGTGCACTGGTGGTGAACAACCTGGTCAAGTCGGGCTGGGTGTCACGCCATGCCGATCCGCTGGATGGTCGGCGCTGGCATCTGCAGATCACCACCGAAGGCCAGGCCATGATCGAGCGCATCCGCCCGGCGGCCGAGCGCTCGGAAAACCATCTGCTATCGGCCTTCGGCCCCAAAGACCAGGCCTTGCTGGTCAAGCTGCTGGAGCGTTTTGTCACCAGCTTCAACAGCGACAGCGCGGCACCGGTGGATGCGGCCGCGCTGCCCAGGGCGCGCAGCCGCATGCAGCAGCAGCGCGGTTGAGTGCATCAAGCCGGCCGGGCGGCCAGTGGGGTGTCGCGCAGCAGCGCCACCAGCGCACGCAGCGCCGCCAGGTAGGACTGCACCCCCAAGCCCTGCACCGTGCCACGCACCGCCGGCGAGATGATGGAGTGCGAGCGCCACGGTTCACGCGCGGCAATGTTGGACATGTGCACTTCCAGGCACGGAAACGGCATCGCCTTGATCGCATCGTGCAGCGGCACACCGTGCTGGGTCAGCCCGGCCGGGTTGATCAGCGCGCCCTGTGCGCTGTCGATGTGCTGGTGCAGAAAATCGATCAACGCCCCCTCGTGGTTGGATTGCAGCGTGGCCAGCTCCACATCCAGCTCCGACGCCAGCGCCTGCAGCAGCGCGTTGATCTGGGGCAAGGTGGTGGTGCCGTAGATGTGCGGCTCGCGGCGGCCAAACAGGTTCAGGTTGGGGCCGTGCAGCACCAGGATCTTCATCGTGGCGCTCACTTTTGCACCCGCGCCAGTTCGTCGCTGTAAAGCTTGACCAACACCGGGTCATAGGTGGCGGCAAAGCGCTCGGACACCGGCTTGGCCACCGCCCGCATGCGGCCCTGCTCGGTGGGCGACAGCTCGTTGAACTGCATGCCCTTGGCCTGCAGCTCGGCCACCGCCTTTTGCGCCGCCGCGCGGCTGATCTGGCGCTGGTAGACCCGCGCTTCGTCAGCCGCCTCGTGCATCATTTTTTGCTCGGCCGGTGTGAGCTGGTCCCAGAACCTTTTGCTCACCAGCACGATGTTGGCGGCATAGACATGGTTGGTAGCGCTGACGAACTTCTGCACCTCAAACAGCTTGTTGGACAAGATCACCGCAAACGGGTTTTCCTGGCCGTCCACCGCCTTGGCTTCCAGCGCGCCGTACAGCTCGGCAAACGGCATCGGCACCGGATTGGCCTTGAAGGCCTTGAAGGTGTCGATGAACACCGGGTTGGGAATCACCCGCAGCTTCAGCCCGTCCAGGTCTTCGGGCTTGGTGATGGCGCGTCGGCTGTTGGTGACGTTGCGGAATCCCAGATCCCAATAACCCAGCGCCACCAGGCCTTTGTCGGGCAGGCGTGCGATCAGGGCCTGGCCAAAAGGCCCGTCCAGCAGTGCGTCGGCCTGCGCAAAGCTGGCCACCGCAAACGGAAAATCGATCAGACCGAACTCCTTGACGATGCCCGCCAGCGACGTGGTGGCCGGTGCCGACATCTGCTGGATGCCGCCTTGCAGCGCCGATTGCTGCTGCAGCTCGTTGCCCAAGGTGGAGGCGGGGTACTCCTGCACCTTGAGGCGGCCGGCGCTCTTGGCGGCCAGCAGCTCGGCAAAACGCTTGACACCCAGGCTGACCGGGTGGTCGGCGTTGTTCAGGTGGCCAAAACGGATGATGCGTTCGGGTGGCGTTTGCGCCAGCACCGGCCCCGGCAGGCCTAGTGCCAGGGTCGCCAGGGTCGCCAGGGTCGCCAGGCTCGCCAGGCTCGCCAGGCTGGAAACAAAAAGAGTGAGTTTGCGCAGGTTCATCGGGGTCTCCGTCGGGACAATGGGCAGAGTCAAAACTCTATCCTATTTGGAAAGTTTTTCCAATAAGGAAACTTATCTCTTTGATCGTTACACTGGCGGCCTGGCACAACACGCTGCCGGGCGGCGGGAGAACAAGGCGATGAGCGGACTGCTTGAGCGGGGCTTCGGCATGCTGGAGTACCTGGTGGCGCACCCCGACGGCAGCTCGCTGTCGGCGCTGTCGGGTGATCTGGACCTGCCGCTGAGCGCCACCCACCGGCTGCTGACCGAGCTGATCCGCTTGGGCTATGTGCGCCAAGAGCCCACCCACGGCACTTATGGGCTGACGATCAAGATGGTGGCCATGGGCCTGAGCTACCTCAGCAGCACCGGCATCACCGACGTGGCGCAGCCGTTGCTGGACCGCCTGGCGGCCGAATCGGGCGAGTTGGTGCGGCTGGCGGTGATCGACGGTGATTTGCTGACCTTTGTCGCCAAGGCCCAGGGTGCCCGCACCGGCCTGCGCTACGACCCCGACATGGGCCTGAGCGTGCCGCTGTCGTGCAGCGCGGCCGGCCATGCCTGGTTGTCGACGATGAGCGACGAGGAAGCGCTGCAGCGCGTGGCACGCCAGGGTTTCGGCAAGCCGGAGGACTTTGGCCCCAAGGCGCCGCTGACGGTGAAGGCGCTGCTGGCCTACCTGAAGCTGGCACGCAGCCGGGGCTTTTCGGTGATCGTCGAGGTGTTTGCACCGGCGATGTCGGCGATGTCGGCGCCGGTGCGCAACCGCCAGGGCCAGGCCATCGGCGTGGTGACCATTGCCGGCCCGGTGATCCGTTTGACTGAAGAGCGCCTGCTGGGCTTGGGCCCGGCGCTGATGCAGACCGCCAGCGAGATCGGCCAGGCCAGCAGCGCATCGGAGCTGTTCAAGCGGCGCGCCGCCTGAGCCACCGCACCGCCCGCCGCCGTCAGCGCGGCGGCAAATCGGCCAGCAGCTTGACATCCACCCGGCGATTGGGCTGCAAGCAGGCCTGCAGCAAGGCCTTGCTGGCATAGCGGCCGGTGCAGGGCAGCACTTGCTGGTCATTGCCCACGGCCTCGGTGGCCACGCCCACCGCCGGTAAGCCCAGGCGCAGCAGCAACGCCAGCACGGTGGCGGCGCGGCGCTCGGACAGGCGCTGGTTGTAGCTGGCCTGGCCGGTGTTGTTCAGCCTGTCGGCATGGCCGGTGCGCTGCACCAGGCGGAGCTGCAAACCCTCTGACTTGACCCTGTGCACCAAGGCCACAAGCTGCTGCCGGCGCTCGGGCCGCATGCTGGCCTCGTGCCGGCGGTCGAAATCAAACTCGATATGGGCTGACAGTGCCACCCGCTGCGCCGCACGCGGCTGGGCCGGCGCAGGGGCTACGGCCACCACCGCCGGGGCCGGCGCGGGCGCTGCGCCAGCAGTTGGTGGCGTTGCGGCGGGCAACGCGGCCTGTACTTGCTGCGGTGACGGCGGCGGGGGCGGTGGGTCGCAACGATCGGCCAGCACTTGTGCCTCGGCGATCAGGTCTTCGGCAATCTGCGCATAGGGCTTGGCATGGCGCCATTGCTGCTGCATGTGCTCATGGCCGGCATGCACCAACTCCACCTCGGCGCAGGCGGTTTTTTGCTGCGCGCAGCGCCAGCCACGGTGGGGTTTCAAGGCCTGGGCCGGGCCCACAGATCGGGCCGCAGGCGCTGCGCACCGCTGATCAGCGGCGTGTCCATAGGCAGCGGTGCTTGGCCACGCTCCATGCCCAAGGCCAGTTGCTGCGCCTGGTCCAAGGCGTCCCGCGGGAATGGGCCCCGGTCGTTGCGGGTGTATTCATGAAAGCTCACATCCAGCCAGCACTGGGCCTTGGCCAGGTGGTAATCAGCCACGCGCCGGCCACCGTCATTGATCGCTGTCAGGCGGGCCTGCATCGCCTCGTAAGTCTGCTGGTCGGCGTTGATCGCGCTGTCGGTGAAACGCTGGTCTGGGGGCGTCAGGTTAACGGTCTGGGCTTGCAGCGGGCTGGTGGCCAGCAAGGTCCACAGCAGCCCCAGTGCGCTGTGCAAAAAAGTGCTTTTCATCTTGGGCTCACTCATTTGTCCAAAGCGCGGTCCAGGCTGCGGGTGATGTTGCGGTCGCCACCCCGGAACAAGGTCTCGTCAAACTTGAAGCGCAGCCGCAAATAGGCGCCGCGCCGGGTGTATTCATAACCGGTCAGGTCAGCGTCACCCCGAAAGCCGCTGAGGTTGAAGCCTGCCGACAACCACAGGTTTTGCTGCAGCAGATAACCCGCCTCGATGCCCAGCGCCTGCTGGCGTGCACCACGCTGGCCGAGTTGCACAGCAGCCAGCGCGCCCAAGTCCCAGCGCTCGGTAATGTCATAGGCCACCCGGGTCATAGGCCACCCGGCCCGCCAGCAACAACGCGTTGAAGCTGTCGTTGATGCCCAGCTCCAGCCTGTCGGTCTGCCATTTGGCGGCGGCGCGGCTGGTCAACCACCAGGGCCGGGATGGGTGCCAATCGGCATGAACCGAGGCGATCCAGGCGCATGATTGCAGATCACCCACTGCCGCCGGGTTGGTTAAATTCGTCGCATCCCGCTCCAGCTTGTGCGCCAGCTTGGTCAGCGCGTTGAAGCGGTTGTGGCCCACCGGCCGCCAGGCCAGGCCGATCTGCGCCCGGTCTTGCAGCACGTCGCCACGTGCGGCGTAGTCGGCGTACAGCAGGTAGTTGCGCGCCAGCAAGGTCCAGTCGCGGTCCAGCCTGCATGCGGCCATCAACTGCCACAGCGTGGTGTTGAAACGCTCGTCGGCCGGCGTGCTGGTGATATCGCCACTGCGCCGGTGCTCGATGCGGGTGCTGCCACGCCACAGCGGGTTGGCGCTGTAGTCCAGGCCCAGCGCGACGGCCTGGGCCCGGGCGCTGTTGCCGGACAACACCTGCGTCAACTCATGGCCGGCCGAGGCCCGCCAGCCCTCGGCGATGTCAAAGCCCTGGCGCACGCCCGAGGCGATCTGTGAATCACGGCCGCTGATCGCGTCGCGCAAGCGGTACTCGATGAAGACCTGGGTGTCTTTCAGAACGCTGCTGTCCACGCCAAACACCAGCGCGTTGGCGCTGCGGCCGGCATCGGTGGCGCCGGCAAGCTGCACCCAGCCGCTCTGGCGCTCCCAGCGGCCGTAGAGCCTGGTTCGCTCGGCAAGCTGGTAATCGCCGCCCAAGGAGATGCGGCGCCGGGCATCACCGGCCAGCTCATGCTCGATGGCTGCGCCCAGCGTGAAGCGCTCAGTGGCGCGCCAGCCCGCGCCCAGGCGCAAGCCCTGGAGGTGGCATTGGCGCTGGCCAGGTCGTAGGGCGCCAGCGGATTGCGGTCGTGCGCCCGCGAGGCGCCTATCTCCAGCCCGGGGATGATTTGCCATTGCAAATCACCGCCCAGCAGCCAGAAGGCGTCGCCACCCTGGTCCAGCTCGTAGCTCACGCGCAGCGAAACGGGGTTGAGCTGATCGTCCACCGACGGCAAAAAGGCGCTCAACAGGATGCGGCCGGAAAACGGCTCAAACGTGTAATCCACCAACCGGGCCAGCGGTCGCACGCTGACGATGCGATCGGGCTGCTGGCGATCCCGCACCAACACTTCCAGCTTCTCGCTGCCCTCCATCACACCGCTGTTGCGCAGGCCGCAAGGACCCGAGCCCTGGCTGGCAAACTCCTGCACCACCTGGCGTTGGCTGTGGTTGAAGCCAAACAGGTTGCCGGTGATATTGCCAAAACAGGAGTCGCTGCCGGCGCCTTGCTCGTGGTGCAGCCGCATCCCCGTTGCAGTGCGGTTGTACTGGCCCAGGCTGCGCTGCTTCAGGCTGGCCACAGCGCCCTGGCCTTGGGGTTGGGAGAAGCCATCGCCGGTGAAAAGTAGGCCGCCGTCAGCAGCACATCACCACGCACGGTGCCCTTCAGGTAAAACGTGGCGCGGGCGGCCGCATCACTCTTGCCGCCGTTGAAGCTGCGGCTCCAGGCCTGGATCTCGCGCTCGAACACATCACCGCGCTGCACCGGCTGCAAGCTGCCGCCGCGCAGGTTGACGATGCCTTCGACCAGGCCGGCAGCGATCATCGGCCGCAACTCGGGCACAAAGCTGATCACGCCGCTGGCCTGCTGGCTGCCGGCCGACACCCGCAGCCGCACGTCTTGGGCTTGATCGGGCGCCAACAGCGTGAACTCGGCGCTGCCGCCATCCACCTTGAGCTGCACGCCGGGCGTGGCGCGGTCGGCATCCAGCGGGCGAGAGCCCAGCTCGTCGCTGCGGGCGCCGGGCAGCAGCAAGCGGCCACCGCTGGTTTCTATCTTCAGGAAAAAAGTCTGACGCAGCGGCTGGCCATCGTGGCCCAGCACCTTGACTTTGAGTTTGACGGGGCTTTGGCCGTTGGCCGGTGCCGCGTCGCGGTCCACCTCCACCAGCAGGCGGCCCACCGCGGCATTGGCGGCGCAGGCCACACCGTTGCGCTCGGCCAGCAGCAACTGGCCGGGTGGGTCATCCAGCCCCGGCGCGCGCGGGTAGAGCAGCGGCCCCTCGGCGTTGACGGCGGTGTAGCGCACATCGGTGGGCGATCCGGCCGGTGGCGCCGATGCCGGCTGGGCGGAGGCCAAGCCGCTGAACATCGCTGCCAGCGCCAGCGGCGTGAACCGGCACAACAGCCTGGGCAGGCGGCGATCAGCGCGTTTCATCGCTGCCCCCTGCAGAAGTGGCACCCGGCGCCGTGCCGGTATCGCGGTCGGGCGGGGGTTGGCGGCTCATCGGCAAGGCGGGGGTGGGCAGGTTTTGTTGGTCGCGCCTGGCCGGCCCCACCCGCAGGCACGCCGGTGGTGTCGCGCGCCTTGGGCACCAACTGGTTGGCGCTGTCCATGCCTTGCCGCGGCATGCTCAAGGCATCCAGGCCGTGGGCCTTGCTGTCAAGGCGCAAAGCCGGTCGCCCTGCCCGCTCGGTCTCGGGCGCCCTCACCTCGCCCTGGGCCCGGCGTGCCTTGACCTGGTCCAGCACGGTGTTGCTGCAGCTTGCTTCAACAAAATCGGGGCGGTGCCGCTCGCCGTTTTTCAGGTCCAGCCACAGGCTGCCGGCATCGCCCAGGTTGCGGTTGCTGCTGGTGGTCAGCCGGCTGCCGCGTGGCAAGGTGTGTGGGTCGGCGCGCAGCACATGGCTGCGGGGCAGCAGGCCGCAGACGCTGTACTTGCCTTCCACATCGGAGATCAGCGTCGTGCCATCGCTCAGCACCAGGCGCATACCGGGCTGAGCATGACCGTGGCACCCGGCACCGGCGCGCGTGATCCTGCGTCGTAAACCACACCACTCGGGTCCACCTGCAGGCTTTGTTGGCTCAGCTCCTGGCCGGGTGCCAGCACGACGGTCAATGCCGGGTTGGCGCCGCTGCCGACGCAGGCGCTGGCCGTGCCGGCTGCAGCCGCGCCGGTGGGATCACAAACCGCGCCCGACGAGCCCGGCGCGGTATGGCCGTTGACCGGGTAGCCAAACACCACACCCGACGCCGGATCGCGGAAGCGCAGCGCCAGCGGGATGCCGGGCACCAGATCGGTGGCGCGCCAGCCACCGTCGCCGCCGGTCGTGGTGGTGGCCAGCACCGTGCCGGTGGCGGGGTCAACGATCTCGACAATCCAGCCCGCCAGCCGCTTGTCGCCGCCATCCAGCAAATGCGGCGCGCTGCCCAGGCCGGACCAGACAATACCCGAGACTGCTGCCGCAAGCTGCACCAGCACCGCACTACGGCAGATGTTGTGCAGCACCGCCGCATCGCACAGCGGCAGGCCGGCCGGGTTGCCGTTGAACAGCGCCAGCTCGGCCGCGCCGGGGCGGCGCGCTTCCAACTCACCACCACCGTCCACCATCACCGCATTGCTCACCGGCGCGGCCGGCACGGCGGCCGCGCTGACTCGCGGCGGTGCTGCCGCTGCAGGCAAACGTGGCCGTGCCGGCCGACACCGTGGTGCTGATGCTGCCAAAGCTGCTGCGGTCGGCGATGAAGCCCGGCACCCCATCGCTGATGCGCACCCCGCTGGCCGCATCGCTGCCCGGGCTGGCGTTGTCGACCACCAGCCGGTAGGTGACCGAGTTTTCGGTGACGCTGACGATGCTGTCGCCGCCAACGGGCGTCAGCGCGGTTTTGCTGATCGCCAGATCAGGCCGCAGCGTGGTGGACGTGGCGCTGACCGTGACGCAATCGTTGCTGGCATTCGGGTCGCCCTCGGCCGGTGGCCTGGCCTGGCCGGGTGCAACACCGGTGGGCAACGAGTTGCCGGTGCAGGCCTCGTTGCGCGCCGCGCCGGCCACCGTGGCGGTGCTGGTGATCAGCAGGTTGGGCAGCGCCGCACCCACCGCCAAGCCACCGGTATTGGGATGCTCGCAAACCACCGCAGCCCCCACCACGGTGCAAGTCCAGCCCGAGCCGCTGGCGGCCACAAACAGCTCGCCGCTCAGGGCCTCCACCACCAGCAGCGGGCCGGTGGCGGTGCGTGGGCCGTCGTTGGTGACGGTGATGGTCGAGACCATGGCCGATCCCAGCGCCACCGGGTTGGGTGTTTTGGTCTTGGCCAAGCGCAGGTCGGCACCATCACGCCGCACCAGCACATCGGCCGCGCCGCTGTTGTTGGTACCCACCGGATCGGGCGTGGCGCTGCTGATGCTGGCGGTGTTGGTAAATGTGGGCCGGCCGCCGCAACACTGGCACTGGCCGGGGCACGCGCCACCACGCTGAGGTTATCGGTGGCGCCCACCGCAAAGCTGGCCCGGGTGCAGCTCACCGTCTGGCCGCTGTTGCTGCAAACCCAGTTCGGGCCACTGGCCGAGACAAAGGTCCAGCCGGCGGGCA
>JANOBL010000594.1:0-15176 GCA_031411635.1 Betaproteobacteria bacterium | reverse complement strand
CCGAGCAGCACGCCGCCGCCCAGCAGCAGCGACCAAGAGCCAGGTTCCGGCACGGGGCTGCCGAACTGGACATCGTCGAGCGTCACGCGGTCTGCACCGGCCATCATGATGTCGATGCGTGCGATGTCCTGCCCAGGGGCGACGAAGCCGACGAACTGCCACTCGGTCGGGTGCGGGTACACAAGCTCGAAGCTGCCGAGTTCCTGACCGGCGGTACCGTATACCTCGACGGTGTTGCCGGCGAATTGCGCGTCGCTGTACCAGAAGCCGGCGGCACTGCGCGCACCGGCGAAGTCCACCCGCACCCCCCCGGCGCCACCGGCGAGCGGGTTGTCCACCGACAGCACGTTGGCTGGGCTGTGCGGAAAAGACTCGGCGGCCGTCACCGGTACGCCGCCATTGAGCGACGAAAACGATGCTGCAGCGTACTGGTTGGACACCGGCGTGCCGTTCGGCAGGTCGTCAAAGCCGATGCGCTGCAGGCCAACCACCTGTGCCACCCATGCCGCCTCGGACGTGATGCTGGTCAGTTGCGCCTGCGCCAGGTTTGGCTGGCTGCCCACCAAGACCAGCCAGGCGGCGGTACCGGCGCGCTGCACCGTGCTTGACAGCGCTTGAGTTCGGCAGATCGTTGCCATTGCGTTCTCCTTGAATTGCGCGTGGATACAGCGGAACGCTGTAGCGATCGGCAAGCCATCTTCCATGCGAACGCCGTGCGGCGGCAGTGTGCGAATTACGGTAGCAGCGTGCGCCGACTACGGTAGGTGTGCGCCGGCTCAGTGGCCTATCAACCCACGTTACGCTGCGATGCGCACGGCTTCGGCCCGATTGCGGCATTGCAGAGCGTCGATCGCGTGCGCGGCATGCATCTCGACCGTGCGCGGGCTCAGTCCCAGCGTGCGTGCGACCTGCTTGTCGGTCTGACCCTGGCCAATCGGGCGCAGCACTTCGGACTGACGGACGGTCAGAATCGCACCGTTGTCACGCCCAGGTGCATCCGGCGTGCCACCTCGCAGCGTCAGTTCGCAGACGGCCTCGCGGCTCGCGCCGTGGCGGGACATGTCCCAGCTCCTGCCCGCTGCGACGCGCGCAAACCCAAGGAGCCGTGTGGCATCCTCTGGCGTGCGCGCCAAGCAATATGCGCACGATCATCTGCCCGAGTGTCGGCCCTGAGCAAAGGCACGACGCTGGCCGATGTGCTGCCGTGCCACATCGGCCACGTGGCACGCAGTGCCCGTCTGGCGCAAGGTGTCAGTGCTCGCTGGCGCGTGCCCAACGATTGCCGCGAGTTGGCCGAAGTCGCCGCCCGCGAGCACGGCAACATCCACAGCGGTGGCACGCGGCGCTGGCGGGCCATGGTGTGGCCATCGGCGACGCACCGGCCGGCCCGAAACCCGGTGCTTGACGCCGGTCGCTCTCAGTGCACGCTTGCGCCGCGCCTGGTGGCACCCCAAACAGCAAGCAGACCCGCCAGCAGCAGCGCCGCGCTGGCGGGCTCGGGCACCACGCCGATCGACAGGTCGTTGCCCGTGCCACCAAAATAGCTGACCCGGTACTGATTGGCGCCGTCGACAAAGACCAGGCCCTCGGCAAGATCCTTGAAGCGGCCAACAATCGGGTCCACGCCATCGTTGTCGATGGCCACAAACGACAGGCCAGGGGCGAGTGCGGCGGTGCCCAGAACAAGAAAATGGAAAGACGCGGCGGGATCCAGCTCGACGAATCCGGTCACCACGATCCGATCCGCAACAGCGCTTTGGCTGTCGATCTGGAACGCGACCACACCGTCGGCCCGAATCGTCAGATCGCCGGTCGACAACGTGCCCGGACTGGCCCCCGGGGCGAGGACCGCATCGGCCGTGCCAAGCTGGTCGCCGATCACCACGGCGCCGCCAATAAGGCCGGTGCCGCCGAGGGTTCCGGCGTTCAGGTTCACCGGGCCGGCATTGCTGCCATTGACCCGCAGCGTGCCGCTGTTGACGGTTGTTGCGCCAAGATAGGTGTTGCTGCCGCTCAAGATCAGCGTGCCCTTGTCGGCGGCACCGACCACCGCGTGGTGGGTCAACCCGCCGGGGCCGCCGATATTGCCATCGAGCGTGATCACCGTCGCCGCGCTCAGCGTGTCGAGCCTCAGGCCACCGGCTTGCAGCGTGATGGCACCGGCAAACCGGGTGTCGAACCAGCTTCGCAGCAAGCCGCCGTCGGCGGACAGCGGCCCGTTCAGCGTGGCATCGCCGACCAGCACCAGCGTGCCGGTGTTGTACAGCCTGGTCGCCAGGGCATTGACGACGCCGCTATTCGAGATGCCCAGCACCCCCGTGCCACCCGCGCCCGCCTGGCTGCCGCCGATGTTGAGGTTGGTGCCGGGCGCGGTCATGTTCCAGGTCGAGCCCGGGCCGCTGACCGACACGGTGCCCGCGGCACCGGGCGCAAACCCGAGGTAGCTGTTGCCGGCGGTGCTGACGACCGCGCCGTCCAGCACCGTCAGCCGGCCGTTGCCGGCGTTGCCGATGAACAGCGAGCCGCTGGCGGTCCAGGATGAGCCGGGCCCGGTGACGTTGACGTTGCCGTCAGACCCGGCGGCAAAACCCACATGGCCACGCAAGCTGGTGATTTTTGCGCCGCCGTTGACGATCAGCGTTCCGCTGCCGGCGTTGCCCACCAGGACATCACCACTGTTGCTCCAGCGCGAGTTGGGGCCTTCGAGGGTGACGGTGCCAGTGGCATGGGCCCGGCTGCCGATGTGAGCGGCACCGGTGCTCAACAGGCCGCCGCTCTGGACCTTGACCGTTCCGGTGCCGGTCCAGTAGGGGCTGCCATCGTCATAGCCGCCGACCTCCAGCAAGCCCGAGTTGATCCAGGCCGAACCTGTGCCGGTGACCAGCACCTGGCCGGTGGCCGTGGGGGCTGCACCGACGGTGGCCCTGGCACTGGCCATGCGGGCACCGTTTTGCACCGTCAAGGCACCGGCGCTGTTGAGGCCCACAAACAGATCGGCCGAGCCGGGATAGCCACTGGTGTTGACGCTTGATCCGGCGCCAGTCAGGTTGACGGCGCTGCCGTAGTCGATGGTCATATGGGCGGCATTGATCGTGCCGGCGCTGGCCACGGTCACCAAGCTGTTGTTGCCTGAGAGGGCCAGGCCGCCGCTGACAGCCCACACCGAATTGCGCCCGGTCACGGTTGCCGTACCGAGGCTTGTGGTGACGTCGGTGCTGTCTATCCTGGCCCCATCCGCGAGGGTCAGAAACCCTTTCGAGTTGGCGTCGTTGCCGCTGCCGAGCGTCAAATAGAACGAGCGCAAATAGGTATTTGCGCCGCTGACCAGCAGGGTGCCGGTGCCACCGTAATAGCCACCCAACTCGGTGTGCGGATAGACGCCCAGGTTGTGGTTGGTGTCCAGCACGATGACCTGGGCGCCGCCGCGGATCTCCAGCGCGCCGTTTTCGACATCGATCCACCACCCCACCGACAGGGACCCCGCGCCGGAAACCGTGAGATACCCCGGCAATCCGTCCGACCGACTATCGCCCAGGGTCAGCCAGCCGGCGGCCGCGCCGGCGCTGTCGATAAAGGCCAGTCCGCCGTTTTCGATCTGCGCCCATGACCCCGCCTGGGGCAGGTTGCCGAGATACCAGTTGCCCGGAATGGCCCAGTTGCCGATGGCCGGATTGATCCACGGCGTGATCTGCGCCGACGCGCCGCCGGCCATCACGGCCAGCGCGGCCAGCAGCGCGCAGCGGCGCAGCGCCGATGGCCGACCGCCGCGTGCCGGCGACGCTGCGTGCCGGATGCCCGAAGGCCAGGTGCCCGAAACCGCGGCAGGGGTGATGTGTTTCAAGTTGAAGTCCTGTCAGTGGGTGATGAACCGTGGGCGGGCGCAAACCGATTTCTCGCCACCGCAGGTCGTCGGCACCGGATGCCGAGCGCCAGCAAACCCAGCGCCAGCAACGCCCGGACCGAGACCTCGGGCACCGGCGTGGTCACTGACAGGCCGTAGCTGTAGTTGCCCAGTGACGACGCCGAACCCCAGCCGATGAATCCGTCCGCCAGGGTTCCGCTGCCGAGGTTCTCGGCAAACGACAGGTTGGCGAACACGCCGATGGCGATCTGATAGACCCCGGCCGCCAACGACGCGGCGTAGACCACATCCCCGCCGGTTGAAAAGGCCTGGGCGTAGCTTGAATCCACGAAGGTGGCCGTGCGGCCCGGGCCTTCGAACAGCGTGAAGTACGGATCGGCGCCGCCCAGCGCCAATCCGTCGCCGATGACCGTGACCACCCCGGCAACCGGTACCCGCAGCTCGTACAGCGCCACGTTGTTGGCAATCGCTGCATCGTCGGCGAAGCCGGCCAGGCCGAGGTCACTGCCGAGCAGCGCGCGGTTGGCCAAATCGTCGAAACGTCCGCTGAACGTCAGCGCTGCGGCCTCGGCACTGACCAGCAACAACACTGCGCCGAGCAGCGGCGCCATCGATCGGGCATTCATCGGGGGTGACTTTCCAGTTGACGCTGCACTGGACTAGTTGCTGAAACCGGTCAACAGAACCTGCACGCTGTTCGCGAGTTCGTTGACCTGCAGGCCGAAGCAGGTGTGGCCATTGACGGCACTGAAGACCAGTGGGCTGGGAAACGTCAGTTGCACGGTCGCCAAGGGTGCAACCATCACCACAAAACTGCTGGGCGCGGTCCAGACCGGCGTACCGCAGGCCCGCAGCCCGCCGGCCGCGGGCTCGGAGACGGTGATCGACTTCTGCCGGTTGTCCTTGTTGGTGACCGTGATGCTGGTGATGCCGATCGCGCCATCACCGCCCGCAAAGATCAGGTCTTCCGCCCGAACGCCGGGCAGGATCGACGAAAAGACTTCCATCGATGCCTTGTAGGGCTTGGTGGGGAGAGCCTGCTCGACAGACACCGACTTGCCCGCCGCCTCGACCGTCGGCGTGATCAGCCCACAAAGCAGGCTGAGGGTCGAAGCGATGCACCCCCCGGCGTGCAACAGCGCGGTTTTGTTTTGCGTGAACATGGTCAAAGTCCTTCAAGGCGACCCGCATCGAATCAACGACGCGGAATCAGGATGGCGCTCGGCGCGCCGGGAGGTCGAACGGCTGGCCCGATCGGCAGCGTCGTCTGACGCCGCGCCGAGTGGCGGCGCGTATCCCCAGCGCGGCGCCACCGAGCAGCAGCAGTGCCGCAGAGGCGGGCTCGGGCACGGCGCTGATGCCGATCTCACCGGTCGAATAGAGCTGGGACATATCCCAGCCCAGCCCGGCCGGCAGCGGTGCGGCGGACAGGTCGATGGCCGAGAAACGGCCATCGCTCTGGCGCCAGTCGAACAGATCGAAGTGCTGCCCGGCCTGCCCGACGAAGCCGCCCCACCAGACGATCTTCAGCCGGCCGCCAAAATGCAGCGTGCCCGCCACGACATACTGGTCAAACTGGGTGCCGGCGGCGGCACCGCCGATTTCTTCGAGGTAGGTATTGCCGCTGCCGAAGGTCACGTCGCCGCTGTCGATGCCCAGCCCCGGCGAATTGCCGATCGACAAACCCCCTTCGTAGAACTTGGCCCCGGCACCGGAGAAGACCGATCCCGAGCGCTGCTGCACCGGTCCGAAAAACACCGCTGTGCTGCCGCCGGAGACGCGCAACTCGCCGCCGTCTTGCACCTCGACGGTGTCGTAGAAGGTGGTGTTGCTGTTGCCGGACAGCACGATCCGTCCACCGGCCAGCGTTTCCAGCGCGCCAAATACATCCGAGCTGCCGAAGCTGACACCGAGCTGCCCGGCGTTGGCAAGACCGCCCGCAAAACGCAGCGCACTGCCCCTGAGGAAGATGCGGCCGTCCGCGGCATTGCCGACGGTGTCGCCAAAGCGGGCCGTGCCGCTGTTCAACGTGATCTGGCCGCTGTTGGCCAGCGTGCCGGTGATCTCCAGCACACCGCCCGCCGAGACTTCGACGCTGCCGGCGTTGCTGTGGCGCAGACCGATGAGTTGCAGGGATTCACCGGCCCCGGTGCGCAGCCGGCCGAGGCCGGTGTTGCTCAGATCGGTCTTCAGGCGACCGCTGCCGGTGATCAGCCCCTCGTTGTTCACACCGCCTGCCAGCACCAGGTTTTGCGGCGTGATCAGCCCACGATTGAGCACCAGGCCATCGATCAGGCCGTCGCCGGTGAGCACGCCGCTGTTGCCGACGGTCAGGTAGCGGCCAGCGCCGTCGCCCAACACCGTCAGACCACCGCCGTTGAGTTGCAGCGTCACGACGCCGCCGCTGCCACTGCCTGCCCGGTCAGCATCGCTGCTGCCCAGCGTCAGCGCGGCGATCTTCGCCGGGCCGCTGGGGCCGTGGACGACGATGCTGCGAGGCGCGTCGATGACCACCCGCTGGATGAAGTTCGGCAACGCCAGGTCACTCCAGGCACCGGGCGTGTTCCACGCGCCTGAATAGCCGGTTTGCCAGTAGACGACGGCTGAACTGGTGGCCGCCGATGCGAAGTCTGCAGTCCAGCGTAATCCGCCGGACGGGCCGGGCACGCTGGCCCACCCCAGCCCCATGGCCCGGTAGGTTGCGGCCAGGATCACGGCCCTGCCAAATGGGTCAGCCAGCCAGGCGCTGACGACTTCGGATGGACTGCGAAAATCGCCAGCGATGATTTCCGCCAGATTGCCACCGTTCGGGTAGTAGCTGCGCAAGCGTGCATCCCAGCTCAGCGTGCCGTCACAACTGGTGTAGGTGAAGCAGCCGTTGTCGGCCATGTCCAGCGCATGGGCCTCGGCCGAGGCCTGCAGACCGGGTTCGACGACATAGGCGGTGACGCCTGCGGCCAGGCGCGCGGCATTGAACAAACGGTAAACCTCGGCCACGGCGTCATCGAAGCCGTTTGCAGCCTTCACCGGGCCGGCCGCCAGCAGCCACAGCAGGGCCATCGCAGCTCGTCGCTTCGGCCGCGCTGCCGGTGCCCAGGCTCGCTGCGAGACGGTTGCGGCTGGGGCCGATGTGGTGGGTCTCAACATGGTGGCTACTGTCGGGGTTGCAGTGAAATGAACGACGACGTCATCTCGGGACTGGATCGTCTCGACTCTGCGCCGAATGCCCGGGGAGCCACAGTGTGCGAACTACGGTAGCGGCGTGCGCCGACTACGGTAGGCGCACATCGGCTCAGCGGCCCATCAACCCACGTTCCGCTGCGATGCGCACGGCTTCGGCCCGATTGCGGCATTGCAGAGCGTCGATCGCGCGCGCGACATGCATCTCGACCGTGCGTGGGCTCAGTCCCAGCGTGCGTGCGGCCTGCTTGTCGGTCTGACCCTGGCCAATCAGGCGCAAGACTTCGGTTTGACGAGCTGTCAGTGTGTTGGCGCCGACGTCGTGTTGCGACCTCTGCGCATCGCCGCCGAGCACCAAGGCGCAAACCGCCTCACGGTTCAGGCTGGCGCCTTCGGCCATGAGGTGTGAGAGGCGCTCGGCCGGGAACTTCAAGGCCAGTGCGGTGCGTGCCTGCTCGCGCGGCGCTGCCATCAGCGCCGCTCCCCCGATCCGCGCGGCTGCCGTGTCGGCGTGGCCGAGCAAGCGCGCTGCGTCGTCCGTGCGACCTTCGGTCAAAGCGAGATTCACGTACAAGACGGCGAAGAAATCGAAGTAGGTCCATTCAACGGTACGGCACACCTCGAAAAGCCGCGTTAGCTCCCGCCTGGCGCTTTGCGCATCGCCGGCCAACAGTGCGCAACGCGCGCTGGTGCCGATAAAGGGAATGGCCGACCCGGGCGGGCCGGCGAGCACCGCGCGGCGCAAGACTTTGCTGCGCTGGATCGCCTCGCCGACACGGCCTTGCTCCAGCAGAGCGACCAGGATGCAATTCGCAAAGATGCCCAGGCCAATTGCCGTACCGGCTTCAGACGTCAGTACGCAGCCTGCCTCGGCCGCGCGCAGGGACTCAGCCCACTGACGGCTCAGGCTGGACGCGACAAACTCGGCCATGGGTCGGTGCGCGCGAAGGCGCGGTCCCCAGACATCGGCCTCGAGCGTGCGGATTTCCGCCAGCAGATTGCGAGCTGCCTCCGGCGCAACCAGGGTGTTGGTGACTCGATGGCACAACGCGATGTAGAGCGCGCGTGCGTCCGCCGCATCCCTGGCCAAGCGTTCGGCCTTGTGCGCAAAGTCGTGCCCCGACCGCGCGGAGACCCCTGCTTCGAGATAGCTGCGGACCAGCCAGTAGTGCATGGCAACTTCGGGCGCAACCTTCTCTATGAGCTCGGCGTTGACCGCTTCGGCGCGGTGGCGAAGCTCACAGGCCAGGTCGAGCAGACGAAACAGGACCGCAGCCGTTCCGACAATTGACGCAAACAGCGTAGCGTCGTTGGCCGCGCTCCAGTCCAGTGCGGCGCGCACGTTGTCCAGTTCCGGCGCCCAGCGCGGCAGCCATACGGCATCGGCCGTCAGCCAAATCTCGTCAAAGGCCTTGCGCATGACCTGAGCGAGCGCCACAGCGTGGCCACGCCGCGCCACGGTCATGTCGCCGACGCTGCGCAGTTGGCGCCACGCGTATTCACGCTGCGTCTCCAACATGCGATAGCGCCGTGGCTCCCCCCGATCCGCATCGACCAGGTTGCGATCCACGAGAACGTTCAGCGTGTCGATCAGAGTCGATTCGGCGACGCCTTCATCTGCGGCCATGGCAATGGCCAGCTCCAGGCTGAATCCTCCGACGAATGCGCCGAGTCGGCGAAACAGAGCTTGCTCATGCGGCTGCAACAGGCTGTGGCTCCAGGCTAGCGCCGCCAGCAGCGTCTGTTGACGTGCCGGCACGTCGCGCTCATCCGCCGCAAGCAGTTGCAGCCGCTCGTCCAGGCGTGCGACCACGCCGCTCAGGCCCAGCAGCGGCAATCGTGCGACGGCGAGGCGGATCGCCAGCGGCAGGCCTTCGAGGCGCCGGCACAGCTCAATCACCTGGCCCAGGTTCGTCGTCCCCAGTTCAAAGTGTCGATCGCGTGCTTGCGCCAGGTCGACGAACAGTGCCACCGCACCGCAGCCGGACGCGTCGGCGAGCGAGGTACCGGACGCCGGCACGTCCAAAGATGTCAACCTGAACACGTGCTCCGTCTCGACGTGCAACGGGGCCTGGCTCGTCACCAGCACACGCAGGCCCGGCGCCGCGTCGAGCATCGCCCGCGTCAGCCGGGAGACGCCGGCGACAAGGTGTTCGGCGTTGTCGAGCACCAGCAGTGCCGACACCGGTGCCAGGGCGGCCAGCAGGCCGGTAAGCTGGTCGCCGCGCTGGGCAATCGGCAAGCCTAGCGACCGGGCCACGGTCGCGGCCAGCAGCAGCGGATCCGCAAGCTGGGCCAGATCGATCCAGGCCGACTTGGCCGGCGCTGCGTCAGCCTGCGACCGGGCGGCGGCAACCGCGATCGCCGTCTTGCCCACACCGCCTGCGCCGACGATGGTGACCAGCCTGTGCCTGGCCATCAGGGCGCACAGGTTGGCCAGATCCACCGCGCGGCCAAACAGCGGGCCACGTGAGGCGGGCAGCGGCGCCGTGCGCTGCAGGCCCCAGTCCGGCGCGGGCTGCGCCGGGGCCAGCAGCAGGTAGCCCCGGCGCGCGGCCGTCTTGATGATCCGGTGCCCGTCGCTGCCGAAAGCCGCCCGCAGATCGCTGACCGCCCGCGCAAGTGAGCCGTCGGTCACCACCCGACCGGCCCACACGGTATCGAGCAGTTGGGTCTTGGCGACCACCTTGCCCACTTGACGCGCCAGCAGCGCCAACACGGCCCAGGCCTGCGGCCGCAGCGTTATCGGCGCGCCGCTGGCATCGCGCAGCACGCCGGCGTCGAGGTCCACGACGCGGCCGGCCAGCACCAGGGGCGGGCTGGGCGCGAACGTTGGATGTAGAGGCTCTGTCATGGTGTGTCGGCCCGACGCCAGTCGGCCGGTTCCGGCATTCTGACCTCGGTCGATGAATCTTCAGGGTTCGGTCAGGACTTGCCGGCGCCGATCGGCGATGCTGCTGGGCACCAGCGGTTCGAGGAGCAAGCACGTGAACACCATCGAAGCGATCCATGGCAGGCGTTCGATCCGTGCCTACCGGGCCGATCCGGTTGAGCGGGCGGCGCTGGCGCAAATCGTCTGGGCGGCGGCGCAGGCCCCCACACCGCCGGTCAGTGGCGACAAGCCCTGGGTCTTCTGCATCTTCGAGGGCATCGATGCCCTTGATGATCTTGGTGTGCGCGCCAAGCAATACGCGCACGACCATCAACCCCCAGGTCGGCCCTGGGCCTGGGCCGACCGGCCCGAGTTCCGGGTTTTCTGGGGCGCACCCGCCTTGCTGCTGATCAACGCGCGCAGCGGTAACCCCGAGACGATGCAGGACTGTTGCCGCGCCGGCCAGAACGCGATGCTGGCTGCCTGCCACCTCGGCCTGGGCTCGTGCTGGGTTGGCGCGCCGCTGCCCTGGCTGCGAAGCGCGGGGGTTGCCGATGCGCTGGGTTTGCCCGCTGGATTTGAACCCGCAGTGGCCATCGTGATTGGCCATGCCGCCGAGTCGCCCCAGGGGCAACCCCGGCCCTTGCCGGCGATCCAGTGGTGCAGCGCCGCCGGTGCCCGCTTGCCGTAGTTCGCGCGCGATCAGCGCCTGGTCCATCCTCCGCGCTGATCAGCCCTCCCGCCAGCGGGAGGGAGCCGGGCGGGCTGTGGCCTGGCTGAACTTTGGGGCTGACCAGGTCAGCAGAACTGGTTGAACAGGTTCTCGAACACTTCCTGGCGCCCCGACACCGGTGCAACGTCGGTATTACGTTCCAGCACGCGGTCGGCCAACTGCGCCAGCGTGAGGCGCTTGGTGAGAATGTCCTGGCCGAACGGGGTGTCCCAACCCGCGTAGCGCTCACGCAGCGCGTTGGCGTGGCCGCCGTGCGTGATCAAACGCTCGGCAGCCAGCAGCGCGCGGGCGCACAGGTCGATGGCGCCGACGTGGCCATGGAACATGTCATCGGCGGCGATCGATTGGCGGCGCACCTTGGCATCAAAATTCACGCCGCCAGTCTTGAAGCCGCCGCCTTGCAGGATGTAGTAAAGCGCCAGCGCCGTGTCGGGCAAGCTGTTGGGGAACTGGTCGGTGTCCCAGCCGCATTGCATGTCGCCGCGGTTCATGTCGATCGAGCCAAACACGCCCAGGGCCAGTGCGGTTGAAATCTCGTGCTCGAAGCTGTGGCCTGCCAACGTGGCGTGGTTGCCTTCCAGGTTGACCTTGATCTCGTTTTCAAGACCATGGTCCTTCAGAAAGCCGTACACCGTGGCGGTGTCGAAGTCGTACTGGTGCTTGGTCGGTTCGCGTGGCTTGGGCTCGATCAGGATCGGGCCGGCCAGGCCAATCTTGTGCTTGTATTCCACCGCCATGTTGAGGAAGCGACCGAGTTGGTTCAGCTCACGCTTCATGTCGGTGTTCAACAGCGTCTCGTAGCCTTCGCGGCCACCCCACATCACATAGTTTTCGCCACCCAGGCGTTGGGTGGCGTCCATCGCCTCGCGCACTTGCAACGCGGCCATCGCAAACAGCTCGGGATTTGGATTGGTGGCCGCGCCGCTCATGAACCGGCGGTGGCTGAACAAGTTGGCCGTGCCCCACAGCAGGCGCAAGCCGGTGCGCTGCTGGTGCTCGCCCAGCACGTCCACCATGCGGCGCAGGTTGTCTACGCTTTCGCGGGGCGTGGCGCCCTCTGGCGCAACGTCGCGGTCATGGAAGGTGTAGAAGGGCACGCCGAGCTTGGCAAACATGTCGAATGCAGCCTCGGCCTTGGCGCGTGCCGCAGCCATCGGGTCTTGCATGCGGTGCCACGGCCGCTCGAACGAGCCGTCGTAGCCAAACACGTCAAAGCCGTTCCAGGCAAAGCTGTGCCAGTAGCAGACGGCAAAGCGCAGTTGATCCTGCATGCGTTTGCCAAGCACAACGCGGTCCTTGTCGTACCAACGGTAAGTCAGCGGCTGGTCCGATTCGGGTCCGGCGTAGGGAATCGGGGCGATGTCGTGGAAGTAGGTCATGGTGATTTCCTTGAAGGCACGGGGTTGTCAGGCGATTTATCTCTGGTGGGCAAAGATCTCGCGCACAGCGTCGGGACGCACACGGCGTGTGTTGCGCAAGTTGGGGTGTGAACATTCTTTCATTAGTTTTATGAACAAACAAATAAGCACAAACCCTTTGATGTCGACCTTGGCCGTGGTTCTGCGATGGCGGCAGCAAGCGCTTGTAGCTTGCCGCTGCGGCCTGTAGCGGCCGCCTTTTGCTCAAGAAGCCGCTGGCACGTACTGGTTGTGCGGCGTTGGTTGGTGCGGGTTCAAAACCGCATGCAGCGCATAGGCAGCGCCGCCCACTGCGGTGGCCAAGTCGGCGTACCTGGCCAGGCGGATCGTCGGGGCGTTGAGGCCGGCGCGCTGCGCATAGTCCGACAGCGTCGTGCTTGCTGCATCAAAGAGGGTGTCGCCACCCAGGGTCACCGTCTCGCCGCCAAGCACGATGGTCTGCGGATTGAAGGTCGTCCAAACGTTCTGAAGCAACACGCCCAGTGCCGCGCCGGCCCTGGAAAAGGCAAGCCTGGTGGACGCATCGCGCGCGGCCATCCGGGCACGCAGCGCAGCGCGATCGATGACCCCCTGCTGCAAGCAATTGGCCGCTGCGGCGATCGACCTCAAGCCGATGTAGGACTCTGCGCAGCCGGCGCGGCCGCAAGAGCAGGGGGCCCCGTCGATCACCAGGATGGTGTGGCCGATTTCGCCTGCCGATCCGGTGGCGCCGGCAAACAAGGCCTGGTTGAGGATGATGCCGGCGCCGACACCCACACCGCAGCTTACAAAAACCAGCGGGTCGGCAACCGGCCGCTCGCAGAACTCGGTTTCGCCAACTGCGGCGATATCGGCTTCGTTCTGGTAGTAGACCGACACATCGCCCAATCCTGCAGCGGCCAGTTCGGCGCCCAGGCGGCGGCCAACTTCCACATTGCGCCAGCCAATGTTCGGTGCAAATTCCAGTATCCCGGAACGTTTGTCAACGGCCCCGTGCAAGCCAACGCCGATGCCCAACAGCCGGGTGCCGTCCCGCGTGACCTTGGCGGCCAGTGCCAGCACCATCTCCACCAACTGGTGGCAAGCCTCATCGGCATCCTTGGAGCGCAGGGCTGCAAGATTCGACTCCTGAACCTCGCCGCTGATCGAGGTTGCCACCACGCGAATGGCGTCGGGCCCCAGATCCGCACCAAGCAGCGACAGTTGCCTGCCATCCAGCGCCAACGGGGTTGGCCGGCGACCGAGCGCGCCGGTGGCAAAGGCGTTTGACTCCACCAACCAACCCTCGGCGATGAGTTCCTTGATCAATATGCTGACGGTGGAGCGGGTCAATCCGCTGCGCTCAGACAGATCGGAGCGTGAAATGCCGGCCTGCTCGCGCATCAGGCGCAGCAGCGCCATCCGGTTGATGTGCTTGATGAAGCGCTGGTCTCCGGTGATCGGCGTGGTGGGCATCGACAACTCCTCCCGCCGTACTGACGGTGAGCGGATTATGCCTACCCAACGAAATAAATCGGGACTGGCGGATCAGGCCGCCGGGTTGACGCTTGTCGGTGGTCGTTCTTCATCCTGGACCATTCACCGCACTTGCCGCACCGACACCCAGCCTTGCCTTGACCGCCTCGACCAGCGGTGCGATGGCCGACGGCGGAAACGGCGAGACGCTGCTGACGTTCACTTCGCACAGCACGTGGCCTTGCGCCTCGCCCGGTGCCGGGTCGCCCAGCATGAAATCGCAGTCCCACAGCAGCGGCAGTTGCTCGCGCGCCAGGCCCACCCGCTTGCGCAGCAGCTCAATCCAGCCGGACTCAAGCTGCTGCTTCAAGCACTGGAACTCCGGCAGGTCCGGCCCGTGGTACAGGCGCGATCCCGGCTGCTGCAGCGTTGGGTGCAGTGCATTGACGGCCTGGTGGCCGAAGCCCGTCACGCGATCTTCAACCAGGTAGGCACGCACCATGCCCTCGGCCAGCCGCGGCTGCCAGGCCTGGTCGATCATGTGGCCGCCCTGCGCCGGCTCGAAGTACGGGGCCATGCGTTGCAGCAAGCCGGGCAGGTCGATGCGCTCTTCTTCGCTGCCGCGCTGGGCGTGGCGCAGCTTCAGCAGCCCCGCACCGGTGTCAGCGCCTGCCGCCTCAACCCGCCAGACGCCGATGCCGCTGTGGCCGCGGTGCTGCTTGAGCACGCGCGCGCCGCGTTGCAGCCGGCCCGGCAATTCGGTTGCGAGTTGCTCCAGGCTGTCCACACGGTGCACGTCGCTGCCGAACGGCAGGTCACGGGTCTCGACCAGAACGTCCTTGGTACCCAGGCGAAGAATGGCGTCCGGATGGGCGCTGACCCACACGCCCGTGCTTGCCAGCTCGCGCAGCAGCGTGTCGAGCCGGTCGCGCCGGCGTCCACTTTCGATCGGGTTGCACCAGACGAGCACCATCTGCACTTGCCGCAGTTGCTCGGCCACCTCGTCGGCAAAGTCATCGTGGTAGACGGCTGGCTCGGCGCGCACGCCAGCGGCCGCGAGCGCCGTGAACAGGGCCGCGAATCGGCTGCCTGCCGGATCGGCCCGATCGCGCGCAGCGCGGTCGCCGGGGTACAGCAGCGCGACCGACGGCGGCGCCGGTTGCGTCATGGCGCTGCACCCACCGTTTTGCCGGCCTGGTCGTTGGCCTGTTGGCCCTCGCGCACGACGTGCGCGTACAGCGAATCCAGCACATCGCTGGATGCGTGGCTGCATTCGAGGCGTCTGCGACTGGCCGCTTCAAGCATGGACAGCGCGCTGGACCTGGTTTCAAACAACGCCATCAGCCCAGCCTAGCGCGGTGCCGCGCCACCTGCGCCAGCACCTGCGCCGGTGCCGTGCCACCCCGCACATTGCGTGCCTGCAGCGAGCCTTGCAGCGTCAACACGCCGGGGGCATCGTCGCCGATCAGCGGGTGCAGCGCCTTCAATTCGGCCAGCGGCAAATCGGCCAGGTCCACACCCTGCTGCAGTCCCAGCTTGACCGCATGCGCCACCACCTCGTGTGCATCGCGGAACGGCAAACCCTGCTTCACCAGGTAGTCCGCCAGGTCGGTGGCGGTGGCATAACCACGGCGCGCAGCGGCCTGCATCGCGGCCGGCTTGACAACGATGCCGCCC
>JANOBL010000593.1:0-3013 GCA_031411635.1 Betaproteobacteria bacterium | reverse complement strand
CACCGCTGCGCGAATGGGTGGCCCAGCACCTGGCGGCGTCAGGCCAGCGCCTGGGCGCCAGCCAGGTGCTGATCACCACCGGCTCGCAACAGGGGCTGGACCTGGTGGGCAAGGTGATGGTGGATGCCGGTGCGCCGGTGGCGGTGGAAACCCCCACCTACCTGGGCGCGCTGCAGGCCTTCAACCCCTATGAGCCGATCTACGCCAGCCTGGCCGGTGATGCCGACGGCCCGCTGCCCGAGGCCTTGCGCGCGCTGCCGCACGATGCACCGGGCACCCGCTTTGCATACCTGCTGCCCAATTTTCAAAACCCCAGCGGCCGGGTGATCCCGGAGGCACGCCGCGCCGCGCTGGTGGCCGCCGCCCAGGCGGTGGGCGTGCCGCTGGTGGAGGACAACCCGTATGGCGACCTGTGGTTTGAAAAACCACCCCCCGCACCGCTGGCCGCACGCTGGCCCGAGGGTGTGCTGTACCTGGGCAGCTTCAGCAAGGTGCTGACGCCGGGCTTCCGGCTGGGCTACCTGGTGGCGCCGCCCGAGCTGTACCCCAAGCTGCTGCAGGCCAAGCAAGCCGCCGATCTGCACACCCCCGGCTTCAACCAGCGCGTGGTGCACGAGGTGATCAAAAACGGCTTTCTGGACCAGCATGTGCCGACGATCCGGGCCCGCTACCAGGCCCAGTGCGCGGCAATGGCTGCGGCGCTGCAGCGCCACATGCCCGAGGGCACGGTGTGGCAGCGGCCGCAGGGCGGCATGTTCTTCTGGCTGCGCCTGCCGGCCGGCTGCGATGCGATGGCCTTGCTGCCCAAGGCGGTGGCCGCCGGCATCGCGTTTGTGCCGGGCGCGGCGTTTTATGCCCATGCCCACCAGGCCGATGAGGGCCGTACCTTGCGGCTGAGCTTTGTCACCTTGGCGCCGGCCGACATCGCCGAGGGTGTGGCCATCCTGGGCCGGGTGCTGCGTGAGCACCTGGACGGCCAGCGTGAGGCGGCGCCTTGACCGCCGGCAAGCTGCAGCGCCTGCAAGGAAGCTGCCACTGCGGCGCGCTGCGCTTCCAGATCGACAGTGATTTCCCCGAACTCACCACCTGCGATTGCTCGATCTGCCGGCGCAAAAACGCGCTGATGGTCAAGGTGCATGAATCGGCGTTCACGCTGTTGGCCGGCGCCGATCAACTCAGCGCCTACCAGTTCCACACCCACACCGCCACGCACTACTTCTGCAAGACTTGCGGCATCTACCCGTTCCACCGCAAACGTGTGACGCCCGACCACTACGGCATCAACGTGTTCTGCCTGGACGGGTTTGATGCCACCGGCATCCCGGTGCGTGCCACGGTGGGCGCGGCGATGGCCTGATCCCTATGCAACAACGCCGCTTTTCGCAACTCGATGTTTTCACCAGCGTGCCACTGCGTGGCAACCCGGTGGCCGTGGTGCATGACGCGCTGGGCTTGAGCGATGCCCAGATGGCAGACTTTGCGCGCTGGACCAATCTGTCGGAGACCACTTTTTTGCTGCCGCCCGACGACGCGGCGGCCGATTACAAGCTGCGCATCTTCACCCCGGGTGGCGAGCTGCCGTTTGCCGGCCATCCCACCTTGGGCAGTTGCCATGCCTGGCTGGCGGCAGGCGGTGTGCCGCGCGACCCTGGCACCGTGGTGCAGCAATGCGGTGTGGGCCTGGTGCGGGTGCGGCGCGAGCGTGGCGCAACCGAAATGCGCCTGGCCTTTGCCGCACCGGCGCTGCGCCGCACCGGCAGCGTGGAGCCCACTTTGCGCGCCCAGGCGGTGGCTGCGCTGGGCCTGCCCGATGACGCCGTGCTGCGGCTGGAGTGGATCGACAACGGCCCGGGCTGGATGGCCGCACTGCTGGCCGACGCCGCCAGCGTGCTGGCGCTGAAACCCGACTTCGCCGCGATGCAAGGCCTGAAGCTGGGCGTAGTGGGGCCGCATCCGGCGGGCAGCGAATGCCAGTTCGAGGTGCGGGCCTTTGTGCCCGGCCTGGGCGTGCCCGAAGACCCGGTCACCGGCAGCCTGAACGCCGGCCTGGCGCAGTGGTTGATCGGTGCCGGCCTGGCGCCGCCGCGCTACACCGCTGCCCAGGGCGCGGCGCTGGGCCGGGCTGGCCGGGTGTTTGTGGCGCAAGAGGGCGCCGACATCTGGATCGGCGGCGCGGTTTGCGCCGTGGTGTCGGGCCAGGTTAGCTTGTGAAAACCACGGCCTGGCAACCGGCGCCGGGCAAGGTCCTCAAGCACACCGCATGATCACGCCATGACTGAAGAACTGTTCCGCGACGATGCCACGCTGCTGCACTGCCAGGCGGTGATCACCAGCCTCACCGAAGCCGGCATCACGCTGGACCGCACGGTGTTCTACCCACAAGGCGGCGGTCAGGCTGGCGACAGTGGCACGCTGCGCCGCGACGATGGTGCGCGGCTGGTGATTGCCGACACCCGCATGGGCGCCGAGCCCGGCCAGATCCTGCACCTGCCGGCGCCGGCTGCCGATCTGGCGGGCTGGCGGGCCGGCCAGCGGGTGACGGCCACGCTGGATGCCGATCGGCGCCAGGCGCACCGGCGTTTTCACACCGCCACCCATTTGCTGTGTGCACTGGTGCCGCACCCGGTGGACGGTTGCGCGATCACCGCCGGCTATGCCCGGCTGGATTTCCACATGACCGAGCCGCTGGACAAGGAAACGCTGACCGCCGGCATCAGCCGCCTGGTGGCCGAGGCGCATCCGGTGACGCAGCGCTGGATCAGCGATGCCGAGCTGGACGCCAATCCCGGCCTGGTGCGCAGCATGAGCGTGTTACCGCCGCGCGGTGCGGGCCGGGTGCGGCTGATCGACATCGAGGGCGTGGACTTGCAGCCCTGTGGCGGCACGCATGTGGCCAATACTGCCGAGATCGGTGCAGTGATCGTCACCAAGATTGAGAAGAAAAGCGCGAAGACCCGCAGGGTCGTGCTCGGCTTTGCCGAGCCTGCGCAGCAGCGCGCTTTCTGACCGGCGC
>JANOBL010000592.1:0-1723 GCA_031411635.1 Betaproteobacteria bacterium | reverse complement strand
GCCCAAACGCCCAACTGCACCCCGCCGGCCCCAGCCACGACCCCGCGGCCACCCCCCGGGCCGCCAGCAGCGCCAGCATCCCCCACGTGCGCAGCACCAGCGCACGGCTGGCGGGGGTGCAGCCGCCGGCACCGGCGCCGGTGCCGGTGCCTTGACCACCCAACAGGGCCGGCCGGGGGTACAGCGCCTGCGACACCGCGCCGCCCACCAAGGTGGCCGGTGCTTTCAGGTAACGCAGTGCCAGGCCCCAGGCGCCGGCCGCCGCCGGGCCCAGGCTGGCCGCGATCAGGCCGATCGCCAGGCTGTCCTGCAAGGCGCCCAGAAACGCATGCGGTGTGTTGAGCAGCGGAAAGCTGCGGTGTTTTTGCGCAATGGCCCACCAGGCCGCACGCGGCGCACCGGCCGGTCCGGGCCAGCCCAGCGCGGCGATGGCCGCCAGCGTGGCCAGGATGGGCGCAACGATCAAGCCCGTCACCCCGGCCTGCCACAAGCCCGCCGCGCCCTGCAGCACAGCGCCACCGCCATGCTGCAGCACCCGTGCCACCGCCAAGCCCCGAAAGGATTGCGCCCGGGTGGCATTCAGCGTGGCCAGCGACACCAGCCCCAGTGCGCCCACGGCGGCGGGCAGCCAGAGCGGCCATGCCGTGCCGGCCCAGGCGGCCCAGGCCAGTGCGACCAGCGCGCTGACGGCCATCACCGCTGCCAGCACCCGCTGGCACAGTGTGCGCAGCGCGGTGGCCTCGGCCTCGTCTTGGGCCAGCGGCAGCGCAAATTCATAGCGTGCGCAGCCCACCACCGCCAGGTTGGCGGCCACAGCAAAAAACAGGTGGTAATGGCCAAAATCCTCGGGCCGGTACAGCCGGGTCAACCACGGGCCCAGCAGCAGCGGCAGTGCCTGCGCCAGCGCAGCACCGGCCAGCAGCGTGAGGACGGCGGATCGCATCGGCCGCTGCACTGCTGGCATGGCAACTCAGGCGCCAGCCGTGGTGCCAGCGGTGGCCAGTGCCAGCGCGGCCACCACAAGGTCCTGGTCGGCTTCGCTCAGATCGGCACTCATCGGCAGGCTCAGCACCCGCTGCGAGGCGCAGATGCTGTTCGGGCAGGCCTGCGGGCTGGCGCCGGCGGCATACGCCGGCTGGTGGTGCAGCGGCTTGGGGTAATGCACGGCGGTGGGGATGCCGGCTGCCTGCAGCGCCGTCTGCACTGGCTGGCGCTGGTCCACCAGCACGGTGTACTGGGCCCACACACAATCCCGGTCGGGCCGCACCACCAGCAATTGCACCGGTGCCGCACTGGCCTGGATCAGCCGGCCGTAGCGTGCGGCCAGCGCCTGGCGGCGGCCCAACTCCCAGTCAAAGCGCTCCAGCTTGGCCAGCACCACCGCGCATTGCAAGGTGTCCATGCGGCCGCCCACACCCACCCGGGTGTGGTGGTAGCGGCCGCTCTGGCCGTGCACCCGGATCTCGCGCATCGCCTGGGCAAGCTGCGCATCGCTGGTGAACAGTGCACCCCCATCGCCATAACAGCCCAGCGGCTTGCTGGGGAAGAAACTGGTGCAGGCAATGGTGCTGAGGTTGCAACTCTTGCGCACCGCGCCTTTGTCGCAATACGTGGCGCCAAAGCTCTGCGCCGCATCCTCGATCACCACCAGGCCGTGGCGCTGCGCGATGGCATTGATCGCCGCCATGTCGGCCACCTGGCCGTACAGGCTGACCGGCATGAT
>JANOBL010000591.1:0-2003 GCA_031411635.1 Betaproteobacteria bacterium | reverse complement strand
TGCGCGCGATATCGCCGGTGCACAAGGTGGCCTGCTTCAAGGCCGAGTCGATCTCATGAGCGAAGCCCTTCTACAGGTCAAGAACCTCGTCAAGCAGTTCCCGATCCGGGGCGGCCTGCTGCAGCGCGAAGTGGGGCGCGTGCATGCTGTCGACGGCGTCAGCTTCGACATCCAGCGCGGTGAGACACTGGGTGTGGTCGGCGAATCGGGCTGCGGCAAAAGCACCACCGGCCGCTGCATCCTGCGCCTGATCGAGCCCAGTTCAGGCCAGGTGTGGTTTGAAGGCAAGAGCGTCACCAACGCCGGCAAGCACGAGTTGCGGGCCCTGGCGCGCGACATGCAGATCATCTTCCAGGACCCGTTCGCCAGCCTGAACCCGCGCATGACGGTCTCGGCCATCATCGGCGAGGCGCTGACCATCCACCGGCTGACGAAGACGCGCACCGAGTACGACGCCCGCATCGTGCAGCTTCTGGAAACCGTGGGCCTGAGCGCTGACCACATGCGCCGCTACCCGCACGAGTTTTCCGGCGGCCAGCGCCAACGCATCGGCATTGCGCGCGCGCTGGCCGTCAAGCCCAAGCTGATCGTCTGCGACGAGGCCGTCAGTGCGCTGGACGTGTCGATCCAGGCCCAGGTGATCAACCTGCTGGAAGACCTGCAATCGCAGTTGGGCCTGACCTATGTTTTCATCGCGCATGACCTGAGCGTGGTGGAACACATCAGCCAGCGCGTGGCGGTGATGTACCTGGGCCGCATCGTCGAGATCGCCGCCGCCAAGGATCTGTACACCCGGCCGCAGCACCCCTACACCGAGGCCCTGCTGTCGGCCGTGCCCATCCCCGACCCAACGGTCAAGCGCAAACGCATCCTGCTGCAGGGTGATGTGCCCAGCCCCATCCACCCACCCCCGGGCTGCCACTTTCACACCCGCTGCCCGATCGCCCAGCCGCGCTGCCGTGTGGAGTCGCCGGTATTGAAAGCCGTGGCGGGCGACGAGGCCAGCGGGCACCGGGTGGCTTGTCATTTGAGGGGGTGAGGTGGCGCACCCACTAACCTCCACTAAACCCCGCACCGTTCCATCGGCAACGGGCGGGGCCGTTGAAACGCAGGTTACGCAAAGAGCTACCGATGCGCTGGTGCGGGAGTTGGGCGTCATTGATACCCTCAAACGCCTCGGTCAATTCAGAGTGGGTAGCGGGGACTACACGATTCAGCGCCAAACGCTGTTTGACGGAATGTCTGTGCAGGATCTCGCCGCTCAGATCAAGGCGCAACGCGCGAAGGTGGGCGGTTGACAGTCCACCCACGCAGTTGGCACCTTTCGGAGCGCGGGTGCAGCCAGCGCCGAGGCCGCGGTCGTCAGGCCGATGCCCAGACAAGCTCCTGCTCGATGACCTCGACGAACCTCGCTGCGGTAAAGCCGCCGGGGTAGAGGCTTTCGCGATCCTGCTCGGCCCGCGGCTGCTGCCCGGCGCATTTTGAGGACCGCACAGACAGCAAGCCTTCCGGGTCGTCGAGCAGGTGGCGGTCGTCGCGCAAGGCGATGAGGATCTCCTCGAGGTACAGGGGTTCGGTCTTCGAGCCTTCACAGACGATGAGCAGCCGATCGGCGGGCTGGCGCTGCGCAGAGCGGCGACGCAGTTCGCGCGCCGCCTGTCGATGCTTGGGCTGATCGTCCTTGCCCATCCACCCGCCCGCGCGTCAGGCAGTGACCGTCGGCCCTGCCGACGGTGCGGGTGCCGGCGGTGCGTCCACCGATGCGGCCGAATCAGGAAGGTGCCGGAACATCGGAACGGCACCATAGCGGCCCATCAGGTAGCCGCGCTCCCAGGCCTCGTGCTTGCGCGGGCTGAAGTCGGTGAGCGGGTAAATGCGCGTCGCCTGGGTCTCGTCCTTCTCGGTGAACCAGACCTGATCGCGGCGGAACAGCGTGTGGTCCAGCAGCGACGTGTCGTGCGTGCTGAAGATCAACTGCGCCCCCCTCGGGTTGAGCGCCGGGT
>JANOBL010000590.1:0-7355 GCA_031411635.1 Betaproteobacteria bacterium | reverse complement strand
CATCGTCAGCACGCCCAGCACCTGGCGGGCACCGGTGGCCATCGCGATCAGCGCCACCGCCAGGGCCACCGCGAGCATCAGCCCGGCCCAGCCCAGCAGGTAGACGGTGAACGCGCCCCGGGTGCGCCACAGCGCCAGGCTGCTGGTGAACAGCGCCTGCACCACGCCCTGGCCACCCCAATGCACCAGCGCCGGCGCATGCCAGAACGGCACCGACAACAGCCCTGCCAGGCCCACCCGCACCAGCATGCCTTGGCCCAGCCGCGGGTCGGCCAGGATGGCGTCGATCTGCGCCGCGGCCTTGCTGTCGCCGCCGGATTGGGCCAGCAGGCGCTGCAAATCCTCGAACAAACCACCGTCCACCCAATCGGCCAAGGTGATCACCCCCATCGTGCCCAGCGCGTAGGCACCGCACAACAGCCACTGCGCGCGGCGCTGGGCCCGGTCCGGGTGGCGCAGACCGGCTATCAATTGCAGTGCATGCACACCGCCGCCTTGGGCCGCGCTGCGGCTGGCAATCATGAAACCCAGGCTCAGCATCGGCAGCAAGGCCATGCCCAGTGCGCCGCCCAGCACCGGCACCAGCAGCATCAGCAACAGCACCGAAAACAGAAAGAACGTGAACAAGCCGACAAAGGCCAGTGGCCTGCGCCACCACAGCGCAAAGCCCTTGCGCACCCAGGCCCAGCCCTGGCGCGGTGTGACCGGATGAAGTCGAAGTGCCATGCCTGTGATTTGTGGATTGGCGGTGGAGGGGTTGATCAGCGCACCGGGTGCCAGGGCAGCGCGATGCGCGAGCGCAGGATGCGCTGGAAATGCAGCGGATCCTTGGGGCTTAGCAGCGCTGCCGGGCGTGGCAGATGCCAATCGGCCAGGCGCGAGATCCAGAAACGCAGCGCCGCCGCACGCAGCAGTGCCGGCAGCAGGCGCTGCTCGGCACCGGCCAGTGGCCGCACTTGCTCGTAGCCTTGCACCAGGGCCTGAGCCCGGGCTTCGTCCAGCGACGCATCGTCGGCGTTCAGGCACCAGTCGTTCAGGCACACCGCCAGGTCGTAGGCAAAGCGGTCGGTGCCGGCAAAGTAGAAGTCGAAGCAGCCGGTGAGTTTTTCGTGGCCCGGCAAGCCATCAAAAAGCACGTTGTCGCAGAACAGATCGGCATGCACTGCACCACGTGGCAGCGCGGCAAACGAGGGCGAGGCGGCCACCTGCTGCTGAAACGTCAGCTCGCTGGTCAGCAACTGGCGCTGTGGCCGGGTCAGGTGCGGCTCCAGCTTCGGCGCCATCGCCAACCACCAGTTCAGGCCACGCAGATTGGGCTGGCGCAGCGGAAAGTCCGCCACTGCCAGGTGCATTCGCGCCAGCACCCCGCCGAGCTGCGCGCAGTGGTGCAGATCGGGTGCAAGCTGGTGCTGGCCGGCCAGGCGGTTCACCAGCGCGGCAGGCTTGCCGGCCACCTGGTGCAGGAGCTGCCCGCTGGCATCGGCGCGTGGCTCGGGCACCGGCAGGCCACGTTGCGCCAAATGCTGCATCAGGCCCAGGTAAAACGGCAGTTGCGCTGGTGCCAACCGCTCAAACAGCGTCAACACCCAGTCACCCCGGCTGGTGTTGACGAAGTAATTGGTGTTCTCGATGCCGGCCGGGATGCCTTCGATGGCCAGCAACTCGCCGGCATCCAGGCGCAAGACCAGCGCTGCGGCCTCGGTGGCCGACACCTCGGTAAACACTGCCATGGTGGGCTGCGAAATCCGCGCTGCCTAGAACGTCAGCACCGGCCACACACGCTGGCCTGCGGCGTCGCGGTTTTGCGCCGCGTCGGCGCCGGGGCTGGGCTGCAGGATCTCGTAGGCGCGGCCGCTGTTGCCCTTGGGTTGAACAGTCACTCGCTGGGTTTGGCCACGCAGGCGCAACTCTTCGATGCGCACAAACTCGTCTTCGCTGACCAGGCGCTGCACCGCTGCATCGGCGCTGCGGGGGCCGGGGCCCGCAGCGCAAGCGGCCAGCAAGCCGAGCTGGCCCAGCAGCGTCGCACCCACCAACAAGCGCACAACAAGGGTTTTCATGGACGGATTCTAGGGGGCCGGCGGGTCGTCACCCCCAAGCCGGATTCAAGCCCAAAAACAAGCCCGAACACGGGACCACAATCATGGCCATGAGCGACACCCCCACGCCCCAAACCCCGATGTTCGCGCCTGGCCCAACCGCGCCGGCTGCACCGCTGCCCACGCTGCTGCTGGTGGATGGCTCCAGCTACCTGTACCGCGCCTACCACGCGATGCCCGATCTGCGTGGGCCGGACGGCTTTCCCACCGGCGCGATCCACGGCATGGTGGCGATGATGACGCGCTTGCGCGAGCAGGTGCTGGGCAGTGGGCCGGGTGGCCATGCGGCTTGTGTGTTTGATGCCTCCGGCCCCACGTTCCGCGATGCCTGGTACGACCAGTACAAGGCCCAGCGGGCGCCGATGCCCGAGGACTTGCGCACCCAGATTCCGCCGATCCACGAGGTGGTGCGCTTGCTGGGCTGGCCGGTGCTGGAAGTGCCCGGCATCGAGGCCGACGACGCGATCGGCACCCTGGCCCGGGTAGGCGAGGCCGCCGGCCACCGGGTGATCATCTCCACCGGCGACAAGGACCTGGCGCAGCTTGTGACCGAGCAGGTGACGCTGATCAACACGATGAGCAACGAGCGGCTGGACATCGAGGGCGTGAAAGCCAAGTTTGGCGTGCCGCCAAATCGCATCATCGATTACCTGACGCTGGTGGGCGATGCGGTGGACAACGTGCCAGGTGTCGACAAGGTCGGCCCCAAGACCGCCGTCAAATGGCTGGCCGAGCATGGCTCGCTGGATGGCGTGATTGCTGCCGCCGGCAGCATCAAAGGCGCTGTTGGCGAGAACCTGCGCAAAGCGCTGGATTGGTTGCCCATGGGCCGCAAACTGGTCACCGTGGTGACCGATTGCGATCTGGCGCCGCATGTTGCCGGCTGGCCGACGGTGGAAGCGCTGGCGATGCTGCCGGTCAACCGCGACCGCCTGCTGGACTTTTACCAGCGCTTTGGCTTCAAGGCCTGGCGCAAGGCGCTGGAGGCCGAGCTGGGCGGGGCTGCTGCGCCGGACGATGACCCGGCAGGCTTGTTGCAGACCGTGCAAACCGCGCTGCCCGCCAGCGTGGCAAAGCTGCCCGACAACCAGGCACTGGCCGGCCGCTACGACACCGTGCTGCACCCCGCGCCGCTCAGCGATTGGATTGCCCGCCTGCAAGCCGCGCCGCTGGCCGCGCTGGATACCGAAACCGACTCCCTCGATCCGATGCGCGCCCGCATCGTCGGCATCAGCTTTGCGGTGCAGCCGGGCGAGGCGGCCTATGTGCCGCTGGCACATGATTTTCCGGGTGTGCCCGACCAGTTGCCGCTGGACCAGGTGCTGGCCGCGCTCAAACCCTGGCTGGAAAATGCCGGCGCCGCCAAGGTGGGCCAGAACATCAAATACGACACCCATGTGCTGGCCAACCACGGCATCACGGTGCGGGGGTGGGTGCATGACACGCTGCTTGAGAGTTATGTGTTTGAAGCCCACCTGGGCCACAGCCTGGAAAAACTGGCCGAGCGCCACCTGGGCCGCAAAGGCCTGAGTTACGAAGACCTGTGCGGCAAGGGCGTGAACCAGATCTCGTTCAGCCAGGTGGACATTGAGCGCGCCAGCCGCTACAGCGGCGAGGACAGCGAGATGACCTTGCAAGTGCACCAGGTGCTGTACCCGCAGCTTGCGGCCGTGCCCGGTTTGCTGAACGTCTACCGCCAGATCGAGATGCCGGTGTCCATGCTGTTGCAGCGCATCGAGCGCCACGGCGTGCTGATCGACGCAGGCCTGCTGGCCCAGCAAAGCCAGCAACTCGCCGAGCGTCTGATCGAGCTGGAGCAGCAGGCCTACCAGATCGCTGGCCAGCCCTTCAACCTGGGCTCACCCAAGCAGATCGGCGAGATATTGTTTGGCCGGCTCGGCCTGCCGGTGAAGAAAAAAACCGCGTCCGGCGCGCCCAGCACCGACGAGGAGGTGTTGCAAGAGCTGGCCGCCGATTACCCGCTGCCGGCGCGCATCCTGGAGCACCGCAGCCTGGCCAAGCTGAAGGGCACCTACACCGACAAGCTGCCGCTGATGGTCAACCCCAACACCGGCAGGGTGCACACCAACTATGCGCAGGCGGTGGCGATCACCGGGCGCTTGTCCAGCAACGATCCCAACCTGCAAAACATCCCCATCCGCACCGCAGAGGGCCGGCGTGTGCGCGAGGCTTTTATCGCGCCGCCCGGCCATGTCATCGTCTCGGCCGATTACAGCCAGATCGAGTTGCGCATCATGGCCCACATCAGTGGCGACCCCGGCCTGACCAAGGCCTTTGCCGAGGGCCTGGACGTGCACAAGGCCACCGCCGCCGAGGTGTTCAACACCACGGTGGATGCGGTAACGCCCGAGCAGCGGCGCTATGCCAAGACCATCAACTTTGGCCTGATCTACGGCATGGGTGCATTTGGCCTGGCGCAGGCGTTGGGCATCGACCAAAAGATGGCACGCGACTTCATCGAGCGCTACTTTGCGCGTTTTGCCGGCGTCAAGCGCTACATGGACAACACCAAGGCGTCTGCTGCACAAACGGGTTATGTGGAGACGCTGTTTGGCCGCCGCATCGAGCTGCCCGAGATCCGCGGTGGCAACGGCCCGCGCCGCGCCGGCGCCGAGCGCCAGGCCATCAACGCACCGATGCAGGGCACGGCGGCCGACCTGATCAAGCTGGCGATGATTGCGGTGCAGGGCGCGCTGGATGGGCAAGGCAAACAGTCGGCGATCGTGATGCAGGTGCATGACGAACTGGTGTTCGAAGTGCCGCATGCCGAGCTGGATTGGGTCAAAGACCAGGTGCCCAAGCTGATGGCCGGCGTGGCCCAGTGGAGCGTGCCGCTGCTGGCCGAGGTGGGCGTGGGGCCCACCTGGGAGCAGGCGCACTGAACCCAAGCCTCAGCCTGGGCGCCGCCGGCCCGCGGCCAGCAAGCCGGCGCCCAGGCCCAGCGCCAGCAACACCCCGGCCGCTGGCTCGGGCACCACCGGGCCCGTGACGGACAAGCTGATGCGAAACAAACCATCGTCGTCGTCGTAAGCGCCAGGCGCACCGCTGAAGACAAAACCATCGGCGATGCCCAGGAAAAGCCGGGTGGCGCCCAGCGGCGCCGTGACCTGCTTGAAATCACCACCGGCGGTCCTGCCATCGCCGATGTAGAACACCTGGCGCAGCGCCGGTGTCAGGAACCGCAGATCCCCGCCCAGGCCACCCGACGGTGCAGCGCCGCCCAGTTGGCCATCCGGCACCGCATCCGACAGGAACACGCCGACCAACCCGCCCTGCGGGCCGTTGTAGGGGCCGATGCCACCAAACGACGTCAGCCCGCTGAGGGCTTGCAGGTCGCCCCTGGGGCCATACAACGGTGGTGCACCAAAGCCGTTGAAATAACTGATCAGACCGGTGGCTGCGGCCAGCGCAGTCACGGTGTCGCCGCCACTCACCGGCACAAACGACGGCATGGTCTCGGTCAACTCTTCTGGCGTTGATGTGTCATGCCGCAACAGGCCATCGGTCCAGGACAGCAAGTGGTTGGGAATCACCAGATCGGTTCTGCCGGCCAGCCAGATCGCGTCGGTGCCATTGATGTTGACATCGTAATTGGTGGCCAGCGCCACCGAGGGGGCTGCCAGCACAAGCAGGGCAGCACTGACAAACCGGCTTAGAGTCATCATGGGTCGTTTCCTCGGCTTGCAAACGATGGCGCAATGCAGGCCAGACTTTGAGCGGCTGCCGCCAAAATACCATCCCGAAGAGTGAATACTGGCAAACCCTGGTTGAACAACACATCCACGCGGGGCGCCCTGTCATTGAATTGTCGTCAGCGCTTCATAAACTGTCTTGATGAATTCAGAAAGTGTCGCGCCCGGCCGTCTACCAACAGTGCCAACCGTGCCAACCCAGCCAACCCTGCTGAACCGCGAACGCGCGATCCTCGAATTCAACCGCCGGGTGCTGGCCCAGGCCCGCCGCGCCGATGTGCCGCTGCTGGAGCGGTTGCGCTACATCACCATCGTGTCGTCCAACATGGACGAGTTTTTCGAGGTGCGGTTTGCCGATGCGCTGGAGGCCATGCGCAGCGCCACCGCCGACGACGACCCGCAGCGCGCCGATCTGCGCCGGGCGGCGGCCGAAGCCCATGCGCTGATCGACGCCAAATACACCGTGTTCAACGACGAGGTGATGCCCGTGCTGCAGCAGCACGGCATCGTCATCATCAACCATGCCGAGCGCAATGCCGGGCAGCGCGATTGGGTGGCCCGGTTTTTCGAGACCCAGGTGCAGCCGCTGCTGCTGCCGGTGGGGCTGGACCCGGCGCATCCGTTTCCGCAGGTGGCCAACAAATCGCTGAACTTCATCGTGCAGCTTGGCGGCAAGGATGCGTTTGGCCGCGCCAACTCGATCGCCATCGTCAAGGTGCCACGGGCGCTGCCACGGGTGATCCGTTTGCCCGACGAGGTGTGTGCCGCGGGCGTGCAGGGTTTTGTGCTGCTCACCAGCGTGATCCGCGCGCACCTGCAGCAGTTGTTTGGCGGCCGGCCGGTGGAGTCGTTTTCGCAGTTTCGCGTCACCCGCGATTCAGAGCTGGAGGTGGACGAGGACGATGTCACCAACCTGCGCCAGGCGATGCGCAGCGGTCTGACCACCCGGCACTACGGCCAGGCGATCCGGCTCGAGGTGGTGGCCACCTGCCCGCAGCCCCTGTGGCGGCTGCTGCTGGACCAGTTCAGCCTGCCCGAGGCGGCGCTGTACCGGGTCAACGGCCCGGTCAACCTGGTGCGCTTGAACCAGTTGATCGACAAGGCCGATGCCAACGCCTTGCGCTTCGAGCGCCGCGAGCCTAGCTGGCCTGAAGGCGCGCTGGCCCAGGGCAGCTCGATCCTGGCGCGCTTGCGGCAAGGCGATGTGTTGCTGCACCACCCGTTCCAGAGCTTCGAGCCGGTGGTGCAATTCTTGCGCGAGGCGGTACACGATCCGGACGTGCTGGCGATCAAGCAGACGGTGTACCGCACCGGCAGCCAATCGGTGCTGATGGAGTTGCTGATCGAAGCGGCGCGCCACGGCAAGGATGTGTGCGTGGTGGTGGAGCTGAAAGCCCGCTTCGATGAAGAGGCCAACATCAACTGGGCCGAGCGGCTGGAGGCGGTGGGTGCGCAGGTGGTGTACGGCATCGTCGGCTTCAAGACCCATGCCAAGCTGCTGTTGGTGACGCGGCGCGAGACCACCCGGCGTGGCCACCCGGTG
>JANOBL010000589.1:0-4792 GCA_031411635.1 Betaproteobacteria bacterium | reverse complement strand
GCACCACCCCACGCTGGCCCGCAACAAGGTGGGCTACACCCGGCGTGACTACGAGGGCAAGATCAGCACGCTGTGTGCTGGCTGTGGCCACGATTCGATCTCAGCCGCCATCGTGCAGGCCTGCTGGGAGCTGGACATTGCGCCGCACCGGGTGGCCAAGCTGTCGGGCATCGGTTGCAGCAGCAAGACGCCGGATTATTTTCTGGGCGCCAGCCATGGTTTCAACACCGTGCACGGCCGCATGCCCAGTGTGCTGACCGGCGCCAACCTGGCCAATCGTGAGCTGCTGTACCTGGGCGTGTCGGGCGATGGTGATTCGGCGTCGATCGGCCTGGGCCAGTTTGCCCACGCCATGCGGCGGGGGGTGCGCATGGTCTACATCGTCGAGAACAACGGCGTCTACGGCCTGACCAAGGGCCAGTTCTCGGCCACTGCCGACAAGGGCTCGAAGAGCAAAAAGGGCGTGGTCAACCCGGACTCACCGGTGGACCTGATCGCCATGGCCTTGCAGTTGGGTGCCAGCTACGTGGCGCGCGGATTCTCGGGCGACAAGGGCCAGTTGGTGCCGTTGATCCAGGGCGCGATCGGCCATGGCGGTGCGGCCTTCATCGATGTGATCAGCCCCTGCGTGGCCTTCAACAACCACGCCGGCAGCACCCGCAGCTACGACTATGTGCGTGAGCACAACGAGGCGGTGAGCCGCATCGATTTCATAGCGCTGGCCAAAGAGATCACCGCCGAGCCAGAGGCCGGTGAGGTCATCAACCTGCCGCAGCACGATGGCAGCGTGATGCGGCTGCGCAAGCTGCTGGCCGACTACGACCCCACCGACCGCATCCGCGCGATGAACCAGGTGATGGCGCACCAGGCGCGGGGTGAGATCGCCACCGGCCTGCTGTATGTCGATCCGCAGGCCGGCGATCTGCACGAGGGTTTGAACACCGTGGCGCGGCCGCTGAATGCGCTGACCGAGGCTGATCTGTGCCCGGGGGCGGCGGCGCTGGCCAAGCTCAACGCATCGCTGCGTTAGGGTCAGCCAAGCAAGGCGTAGGGCCCGCCGCGCTGCAGCGCGCGTTGGTAAGCCGGTCGCGCCTGGCAGCGTTTCACCCAGGCATCCATCGCCGGGTAACCGGCGCGCAAGGCGCGCGCTGCTTCGCCGACAAAGCTCATCTGGATATCAGCGCCGGTCAGGCTGCTGCCGACCAGCCAATCCCGGCCTTGCAGCGATCGCTCCACATAGCCCAGGTGGTTGGCCAGCTCGCTGCTGATGCGCGGTGCCAGCGGCGCGGCCGCATCACCCAGCCGCCCGGTGTACAGCTTGAGCATCAGCGGCAGCATCGCCGAGCCCTCGGCATAGTGCAGCCACTGGTTGTAGGCCTCGAAATCGTCGCTGCCGGCGGCCGGCTGCAACTGGCCAGCCCCATGGCGGCGGATCAGGTAGTCAACGATGGCACCCGATTCGTTGATGGTGCGGCCACCGTCCTGGATCACCGGCGATTTGCCCAGCGGGTGCACCGCCAGCAACTCTGGCGGCGCCAGCCGGGTTTGCGCATCGCGGGCGTAGTGCTTGATCTCATAAGGCGTGCCCAGCTCTTCCAGCAGCCAGAGCACACGCTGCGAGCGTGAATCGTTGAGGTGGTGAACCGTGATCATCGGTGTCTCGTTGTGTGGGTGAACAAGCGCCGATTGTGGCGCCGCCGCTGATCAGCGAGCCCCTAGACTGGGCGCTGCGCCGATGTCCGGCGTGCACTGGAGACACTGCCATGGCCCTGACCATCGATGTGCAACCCGCCCCCTGTGGCGCCTTTGTGCAGGGGCTGGACCTGCGCCAGCCGCTGTTGCCCGCCCAGCTTGCGCAAATCCGCCAGGCCTGGCTGTTGCACCAGGTGCTGGCGTTCCCGGACCAGCCGATGTCGGTCGACGATCTGGAGCGCTTTGCCAGCACGCTGGGCCCATTCAGCCCCGACCCGTACTTTGAGTCCATCCCCGGCCACCCGCACGTGGCCCAGGTCAAGCGCGAGGCCGATGAAACCAGCTCGATCTTTGCCGACACCTGGCACTCGGACTGGAGCTTTTTGCCCAACCCACCGGCCGCCACCTTGCTGTACGGCAATGTGATTCCGCCGGTGGGTGGCGACACCTTGTTTGCCAACCAGTACGACGCCTGGCACGCCCTGCCGGCGGCGATGAAAACCTTGCTGCAAGACAAGCAGGGTGTGCATTCGGCACGCCGGGGCTATTCGCGCCAGGGGCGTTATGGCGAGCAGGACGCCGGCCGCTCGATGGCGATCAAGTTTGACGATTCGGCCCTGGCCACGCAGTTGCAGCCGGTGGCACGGCGCCATCCCGAGACCGGCCGCACCGCGCTGTATGTCAGCCCGGGCTACACCATCGGCATCGATGGCCTGCCCGACGGCGAAGCCCAGGCCTTGCTGGCCGAGCTGTTTGCGCACCTGGGGCGCGACGAGTTTGTCTACCGCCACCGCTGGCAGCAAGGCATGTTGCTGCTGTGGGACAACCGCTGCCTGGTGCATGCCGCCACCGGCGGCTACCAAGGCCATCGGCGGCTGCTGCACCGCATCACCGTGGGTGAACGGCCGGCAGGCTGATCACTGCGGCCGCAATACCACCCACAAGCCCAGCAGCGACAAAGCAGCAAACAGCGCCAGGCTCCAAAACTCATACGGCAAACCGCCCAGGCTGGCCTTGGCATCGGCGCAAGACGCATAGGCAGCAAACACCTCGGGCCAGCGGCTGTCAAAACCGGTGATGCCCATCAGCTTCTCAGCAAAGCTCATCGTGCAGGAGGCTGATTTGGCCGCGACAAAGTGCTGCCACAGCGCGGCCGCCGCACCCAGGTCAGCCAGCAACATCGCGCCGCCAGCCCCCAGGCGCCGGCCCAGCGCACCGGGCAGCAGCAAGCCCAGCAGCGCAAAGCCGGCCAGCGCGATGAAGATCAGCCGCTGCAGCACACACCAGGCGCAGGGCCGCATGTCCAGCACATGCTGGGTGTAAAGCGCAGCGGCCACGGCCGCCAACGAGGCTGCGGCCATGCCGGCCAGCAGCACCCGGGCGTTGGGCATCACTTGATTTCCGCGATCAGTTCGATCTCGACACAGGCTCCCATCGGCAACTGCGCCACGCCAAACGCACTGCGGGCATGGGCGCCTGCGGCACCAAAAACGGCGGCGATCAGCTCGGACGCACCGTTGGTCACCAGGTGCTGCTCGGTGAACGTGGGCGTGCTGTTGACCAGGCTCAACAGTTTGACGATGCGCGTGACCTGGTTCAAGTCTCCGCCCACCGCCGCCTGCAGCGTGCCCAGCAGGTCGATCGCCACCGCACGCGCCGCCAGCTTGGCTTCGTCGGTGCTCATCGTCAGGCCCAGTTGGCCGACCCAGGGCTTGCCTTCTTTGCGGGCGATGTGGCCGGAGATGAACACCAGCTTGCCGCTGCGCACAAACGGCACATAGGCCGCTGCAGGCACGGCCACCGGGGGCAGGCTGATGCCCAGTTCAGAGAGCTTGTCGTAGACAGACATGGCGGGGTTGGCGCTGGTCGCGCCTGGGCTGGCTGCAAGGGGCCGTGATCCTACACTGCGACCATGTTGCTCAGCACCCAGGCGCAGGGGCAGGACGCCGGGCCCACGGTTGGCCCTGCAGTTGGCATCCGCCGCCGGCACCGGGCTGGCACAGCGCTGCATGCCGGCTGGCAATTGGCCTTGTGTGCGCTGGCCTGGTTGCTGGGCTTGGGCCTGCAGATGCAACAGCCGGTGCTGTGGCCGGCCGCCGTCTACGCGGCCCTGGTTGTTGCCGGCCTGGGCCTGTTGACGCTGGCGGCGCTGATGGCGCTGGTATGGCAAGCGCTGCCTGCGGGCCGGCTGCTGCTGGCGATGTTGGCCGCAGCAGCGCTGGCGCTGGCAACCACCGGCCTGCGCGCCGATGCGCGGCTGGCCCAGCGGCTGAATCCGGCGCTGGAGGGGCTGGACCTCCGCCTCACCGGCGTGGTGGCTGCGCTGCCGCAGCAGGGGCTGTCGGGCACCCGGTTTGTATTGGAAGTCGAACAGGCTGATCACGCGGGCCGACCCGTGCGCCTGCCACCCCGGCTGGCCCTGGGTTGGTACAACAACTTCCAGGACGAAGCGCCGCTGGCCGACCCGCGCAGCGAGTTGCGCGCCGGCCAGCGCTGGCGCCTGGTGGCCCGGCTGAAGCAGCCGCACGGCGTGCTGAACCCCGAGGGTTTTGATGCCGAGCTGATGTGGTTTGAGCAAGGCCTGGGCGCCACCGGCTATGTGCGGGTGCCGCGCAGCGGTGTTGGTGCGCCGGTGTTGCTGGCCGAGGCGGTGGCGCACCCGGTGGAGCGGCTGCGCCAAACGCTGCGTGATGCGATCTTCCGGCAGGTGATCGACGCCCGCGCCGCCGGCGTGCTGGCGGCATTGGTGGTGGGCGACCAGTCGGCGATCGAGCGTGAGGATTGGGAGCTGTTCCGCCAGACCGGCATTGCCCACCTGGTGTCGATCAGCGGCGTGCACGTCACGATGTTTGCCTGGCTGGCAGCGGCACTGGCAGCGCAGCTTTGGCGGCGCAGTCCACGCTTGATGCTGTGGCTGCCGGCGCCGCTGGCCGCACGCTGGGTGGGCCTGGCGCTGGCAGCGGCCTATGCGCTGCTGGCCGGCTGGGGCGTGCCGGCGCAGCGCACCGTGGTCATGCTGGTGGTGGCCGGGCTGTTGCGCAGCGGCGGCCGGCGCTGGCCCTGGCCGCTGGTGCTGCTGCTGGCAGCGGTGGTGGTGACG
>JANOBL010000588.1:0-3348 GCA_031411635.1 Betaproteobacteria bacterium | reverse complement strand
CTGGCCGCAATGGTGAAGCGCTCGCGCCGCTGCTGGGCGTGCCGATCGCGCACAAGGACATCTTCGTCACCACCGCGCAGGCCACCACCGCAGGCTCGAAGATGCTGGCCGGCTACCGCAGCCCGTTTGATGCCACCGTGGTGGCGCGGTTGGGCGATGGTGAGCCCGGCGGCACGGCGGGTGCCGGTGCAATCAGCCTGGGCAAGCTCAATTGCGACGAGTTTGCGATGGGCTCGGGCAACGAAAACTCGGCTTACGGCCCGGTGCGCAACCCCTGGGACAGCGGCCGCGTGCCGGGCGGCTCGTCGGGTGGCTCGGCGGCGGCGGTGGCGGCGCGCTTGCTGCCGGCGGCCACCGGCACCGACACCGGCGGCTCGATCCGCCAACCGGCCAGTTTTACCGGCATCACCGGCATCAAGCCCACTTACGGCGTGTGTTCACGCTACGGCATGATCGCGTTTGCCTCCAGCCTGGACCAGGCCGGCCCGCTGGCGCGCTCGGCCGAGGATTGCGCGCTGTTGCTGTCGGCGATGAGCGGTTTTGATGCGCGCGACGCCACCAGCGCGCAGCGCCCGCCGCAGGATTTTCATGCGCAGATGCTGGCGCCGCGTGAGGCTGCCAGCGCCGGGCGCCCGCTGCAAGGCCTGCGCATCGGCCTGCCGAAAGAGTTTTTCCCCACCACCTTGTCGGCCGACGTGGCGGCGGCGGTGCACGGCGCGCTGGCCGAGCTGGAAAAGCTGGGCGCCACCTTGGTGCCGCTGAGCCTGCCACGCACCGAGCTGTCGATACCGGTGTACTACATCATTGCGCCGGCCGAGGCCAGCTCCAACCTGAGCCGGTTTGACGGCGTCAAGTTTGGCCACCGCGCGGCCGGGCATGGGGATTTGATGGACATGTACAAGCGCAGCCGGGCTGAAGGCTTTGGCGCCGAGGTCAAGCGCCGCATCATGATCGGCACCTATGTGCTGAGCCACGGTTATTACGACGCCTACTACCTGCAGGCGCAAAAACTGCGCCGCATGATTGCCGATGATTTTCAAACTTGTTTTGCGCAATGCGACCTGATTGCCGGCCCGGTGGCGCCCAGCGTGGCCTGGAAGCTGGGCGAGCAAGGTGATGACCCGGTGCAGGCCTACCTGGCCGACATCTTTACCTTGCCGGCCAGCCTGGCTGGCCTGCCGGGCATGAGCCTGCCGGCCGGGCTGGGCGCGCACCGCATGCCGGTAGGCCTGCAGCTTATCGGCAACTACTTTGCCGAGGGCGAGTTGCTGCACACCGCCCATGCGCTGCAGCAAGCCACCGATTGGCATCGCCAGACACCGGCGGGGTTTTGAGATGACGAGACGATGAAATGACTACGGCCCCGCTGATCCGCGGTTACGAGGTGGTGATCGGCCTCGAAACCCATGCCCAGCTCTCCACGCTGAGCAAGATTTTCTCTGGCGCCAGCACCGCGTTTGGCGCCGCGCCCAATACCCAGGCCTGCGCGGTAGACCTGGCCTTGCCCGGCACCTTGCCGGTAATGAACCGGGCGGCGGTGGACCGCGCGATCCGGCTGGGCCTGGCGGTGGGTGCCAAGGTGGCGCCGCTGTCGATCTTTGCGCGCAAAAACTATTTCTACCCCGACCTGCCCAAGGGCTACCAGATCAGCCAGTACGAGACGCCGGTGGTGCAGGGCGGCAGCGTCAGCTTTGTGCTGGCTGGCCAGGCCAAAACCGTGCGGCTGACCCGCGCACACCTCGAAGAAGACGCCGGCAAAAGCCTGCACGAGGATTACCAAGGCCAGACCGGGATCGACCTGAACCGCGCCGGCACACCGCTGCTGGAGATCGTCACCGAGCCCGACATGCGCTCGGCCGCCGAGGCGGTGGAATACGCCAAGGCGCTGCATGCGCTGGTGATGTGGCTGGACATCTGCGACGGCAATATGCAGGAGGGCAGCTTCCGCTGCGATGCCAATGTGTCGGTGCGCCGGCCCGGCGCGCCGCTGGGCACCCGGCGCGAGATCAAGAACCTGAACTCGTTCCGCTTCATGGCGCAGGCGATCGACTTCGAGATCAACTGGCAGATCGACCAGATCGAGGACGGCCTGGCCATCCAGCAGGCCACCGTGTTGTTCAACCCCGACACCGGCGAGACCCGGGCGATGCGCAGCAAGGAAGATGCGCACGATTACCGCTACTTTCCCGACCCGGATCTGCCGCCGCTGGTGATCGCACCCGAGTGGATAGCGCAGGTGCGTGCCAGCCTGCCCGAGCTGCCGGCGGCGATGGCGCAGCGCTTCCAGCAGCAGGATGGGCTGCCGGCCGACGATGCGGCGCTGATGACGCAGAGTTTGCCGTTCGCCCGCTTTTACGAAGCGGCGCGCGACGCCTGCGGCCAGGCCAAGCTGGTGGCCAACTGGCTGATGGGCGAGCTGTCGCGCCGGCTCAATGCCGCTGACCAGACCATCGCCCAAAGCCCGGTGAATGCCCTGCTGCTGGCCGCGCTGATCCGGCGCATCGCCGACGGCACGCTCAGCCACAACGCGGCGCGCCAGGTGTTTGATGCGCTGTGGGCCGGTGAGGCTGCCGATACCACCGGTACCACCGAAACCACGGCCCGGGTGGATGCGCTGATCGCCGCCAAGGGCCTGAAAGCCATGGACGACGCGGGTGCGTTGGCAAAGATCATCGACGAGGTGGTGTTGGCCAACCCCAAATCGGTGGACGAGTTTCGCGCTGGCAAGGACAAGGCCTTCAACGCACTGGTCGGCCAGGTGATGAAGGCCAGCCGGGGCAAGGCCAACCCGGCCCAGGTCAACGGCTTGCTGAAGGCGCGGCTGCTGGCTTCAGGCTGACCGCTGCGGCAGGTGCGGGTGCTGGGGCAGTAGGCACGGCGGCCGGCCCCAGCGAGCCCGGCAGCGCGCCGGCCCACAGCCGGCGCAGCCGCTCCAGCTCCACATCGTGCAGCTTGTTGATGCGCACCAGCTCGGCCTCCTGGTTGGCGGCCGCAGCGCGCTGTGCCTCCACGCCGGCATCGTTGGCATCGAGCGATTGCTTCAGCCGCAGCGGCAACTGCCGGCCCTTGTAGAACTCGGCTTCGTCAACCAGCGGCTTGCGCTCGGCGGCCAGCTCCTGGCGCCGCACCTCGGTGGCCTTGATCGCGGCGCGCACGGTGTCCAACGCCGCCTCGCGGGATTTGCGGTGGGTGGCCTCATCGGGAAACCGCGAAACCAGGTTGCGGTCGCGCCGCACCGCGTCGGCCTGGGCCGACCGCTCCAGCGAGGCCCGGCGCTCGGCAGACTCGCGCTCGGCCCGCTCCTCGGCGGTCAGCGAGGGTGGCAGCACGCGCTGCACCGAGCCGTCG
>JANOBL010000587.1:0-3340 GCA_031411635.1 Betaproteobacteria bacterium | reverse complement strand
CAGCCCCAGGTGCAGCGGGTAATCGCAGCGTACGGCCAGTGCCTGGTAGACGGTGATCAAGTCCTGCACGCCGCTGACCTTGCAACTGATGATGATCTGGTTGGCACTCATGCCCAACTCTTGCGCCCAGGCCGCCGATTGCAGCGCCGATTGCAGCAGCGCCTGCACCATCACCTGCTTGGCATCCCAGGGGGTGCTGCGGGCGGCGTTGTCGTCCATCATCTGGGCCAGCAACTCCTGGTCCAGGCTGCCCCAGTTGACGCCAATGCGCACGGGTTTGTCGTGCCGGCAGGCGGCTTCGATCATCTGGGCAAATTGCCGGTCGCGCTTCTGGCCCTTGCCCACATTGCCCGGGTTGATGCGGTACTTGGACAACGCGGCGGCGCAATCCGGATACTCGGTCAACAGCGTGTGGCCGTTGTAGTGAAAGTCCCCGATCAGCGGCACGGCTATGCCCATGCGGTCAAGCTGCTCGCGGATCGCCGGCACGGCTTTGGCAGCCTCGGGCGTATTGACGGTGATGCGCACCATCTCGGACCCGGCGATCGCCAGTTCCTTGCACTGGATCGCGGTTTCAATCACATCCACCGTGTCGGTGTTAGTCATAGCTTGCACCCGCACTGGTGCATCCCCGCCCACGGTGACGATGCGATCGCCCCAAACCACCCGCGCCTGGCGCGAGCGGCGCGCCGCCGGCAGCGCGGGGGTGATCAGCATCAGGTCGTCGGCATCACGGTTGAGTATCGGGATGGATAGAGGCGTGTTCATGGAGGTCCAGCCCTAAGGAATCATGCTGCCCCGCTCAGGGCAGGGTCAGGTTGACGATGTTGTCGCGTGTGGGCGGCAGCACCACCGGTTTGCCACGGTAAGCCAGCTCGGTGCCGGCCGCGTTGCCGATTCTCAGCTTCAATGGCGGTGTGGCGGTCAATGCCACGGTTTCGCCTGCGGGTACCACCCGTGCCATCAAGGTCTGGCCATTGCCGTCCACCACCTGCACCCAGGTGGACTGGATCGCGCGCAAGACCAGGCCATCGGCATTGACCGGCGCCGCGCTGACCATCACCGGCGCCTCGGGCTTGTCCACCAGGCCCAATGGCACGGAGGCCGCCAGGCCGGGCGCCTGCGCCACCAGGCCGGGCAGCGGCGCCGGCAGCGCGCTTGACATTGCTGCCGATGCCGGCAGGCTGGGTGCGTCAACCGCGCCTGGGGCCGAGGCAACAGCGGCCGGCGGCATCACCGGTGCGCCCAGACCCGGCACGGCAGCGCTGTCGCGCAGCGCGCTGGCTGGCACCAGCACAAACGCTGCCGCCGCCAGCAGCAGCAGCGCCACCAGCCACAGCACCGGATGGCGCCAAGGCACCCAATCGACCGCCATCACCCGGCCCGGCCGCTCGCGGAACGGCGTGTTGAGGCCACCATCCACCCGACCCAGTGCATCGGGCGGTGCACCGGGCATCAAGGCAAGCACCGGCACCGGATCGATCTTCAGCACCCGGCACACCGCCTGTGCCAGCGCCCGGGTGAAGGTGACGTCCAGCAACTCGTGGTAGCGGCCGGCCTCCAGCGCTTCCAGCTTGGCCGGTGGCACCTTGATCGCGGCCGCCAGTGCAGCGATGTGCAGGCCTTGCTGCTGGCGCGCGGTGCGCAGCATTGCGCCGGCAGCACCGGTGTCGGCACTCGGTTGCGCGGGTGCCAGCAACGGCGTGGTCGGGGACTTGAAGGCTTCAGTCATCAAATCGGCCACGCTCGAACAGCGCGGCCTCGGGAGATTGCGGAAATTTGTCGCGCAGCTTGTCACCAAACTGGCGCACCGACGCATCGCGGCCCAGCTTGTGGTCGATGCGCGCGGCCAGCCACAAGGTCTGGGCATTGGCGCCGCCAGGAGCGTCGTTGACCCTGGCGATGTAAAAGCGGGCGCGCTCGTAATCCTGGCGCTGCACCAGCACCTCGGCCAGGTTGACGCCGGTGCTGGGGTTGGACGGGTCCAGCTCGTAGGCCCGCATCAGCGCGGCCTCGGCCTCCACCCATTGCCGGTTGCGGCCAAAACACACACCACGCGCCAACTGCGTGCGCGCCACATCGCGGTACTGCGGCAGCGCCAGCAAGGCCGCAAACTGGGCCTGCGCTGGCGCAAAACGGCCACGCTGGCACATGAACCAGGCCTGGTTGTGCAGGCTGGCACCGTCTTGTGGGCTGATCTGCAGCGCGCGGGCAAAGCTGTCTTCGGCCAAGCGGTCTTCACCCATCGCGGCGTAGATCAGCGCACGCAGGTTGTAGGCATCGGCCAGGTTGGGATTGACCAACAGCGCCAGCTTGACCTCGTCCAGCGCGGTTTCCAACTGGCCCCGGCCAAAGTAGGCACTGGCCAGCTCCATGCGCACCTGGGCCCGGCGGTCGGTGTCGGTCTGGTCGGACGCGGTGGCGATGGCGCGGGGTTGGTCGGCGGGCAAGGCGCCGGGTTGGGCGCAGCCCACCAACGCGGCCACCACCACCAGCCCAGCCGCCGCCGATTTCAAGCCGCCTGGCGCACGGCGCAGCCAAGGGCCAGTCATGGCGCACCCGGCGCCGCAGCAGCGATGCGGATCACCGGCCGGGTCAGCCTGGACAACACATCGGTGCGGTCTTGCACCTCGCCGGCAAGCTGGCCACAGGCCGCCGCAATGTCGTCCCCCCGGGTCTTGCGCACCGTCGTCACGATGCCGGCGGCTTGCAGCAGGCTGGCAAAGGCCAACACCCGCTCATTGGACGAACGCTTCAGCCCCGACGCCGGGAACGGGTTGAACGGGATCAGGTTGAACTTGCAGGGCACACGCGGCGCGCTGCACTGGTCCTGTCCTGGACCATTCACTTGACCATTCACCAGCGCGATCAATTCACGCGCCTGCTCCGGGCCATCGTTGACACCGTCGAGCATGCAGTACTCGAAGGTGATGAAGTCGCGTGGCGCGGCCGCCAGGTAGCTGCGGCAGGCGCCCAGCAACTCGGCCAGCGGGTATTTGCGGTTCAGTGGCACCAACTGGTCGCGCAACGCATCGGTGGGCGCGTGCAGCGACACCGCCAGCGCCACCGGGCAATCGCGCTGCAGCCGCTGAATCATCGGCACCACGCCCGAGGTGGACACCGTCACCCGGCGCCGCGACAGCCCATACCCATGGTCGTCCAGCATCACCCGCAGCGCCGGCAACAGCGCAGCGTAGTTTTGCAACGGCTCGCCCATGCCCATCATCACGACGTTGCTGATGACGCGCTCGCCAGCCGGTCGCCGCAGGCGCTGGCGCAAGTGGTGCTCGGCACCGGCCAGCGGGCGCACTTGTTCATAGGCCTGCACCAGGGCCTGGGC
>JANOBL010000586.1:0-1650 GCA_031411635.1 Betaproteobacteria bacterium | reverse complement strand
GCAGCTTGATGCCCAGCCGCTGTTCCAGCGCATCGATGCGCCGGCCCACCACCGCCGGGGCCACGCCCTCGGCCGCTGCGGCGGCCGTCAAGCTGCCCTTGGCGGCCACCGCCACGAACGATTCGATCTGCTTTAGCCGGTCCATGCGCTGAGATTACAGCCGCTGCGGTCATCAATCAATCGCGGTACGCCCGGCGGATAGCATCAGGATTTGTCAGCAATCTTTGTCAATGCGCGCATTCAATAGCGCGCCTGAACCGCAATACAGTCGGCAACGTCGAAAAAAAATCCTGCCGCCTGACTGATTCCTCACCCGACATTCACCACCATGACCGACCGCACCCCCCACCACCGCCTGCAAGTGGCCACAACGCTGGCCCGTTTTATCGAAGACCGGGTGCTGCCCGGCACCGGCATCGAGCCTGCCGTGTTCTGGGCCGGTTTTGACGCCATCGTGGCCGATCTGGCGCCCAAGAACGCTGCGCTGCTGGCCGAGCGCGACCGGCTGCAAACCGAGCTGGATGCCTGGCACAGCGCCAAGCCCGGCCCGATCAAGAACATGGCCAAGTACCGGGCGTTTCTGGAAAAGATCGGCTACCTGGTGCCGGTGCCGGCCAAGGTGGGTATCAGCACCAAAAACGTCGATGCCGAGTTGGCGCTGCAAGCCGGCCCACAGTTGGTGGTGCCGATCACGAACGCCCGTTACGCGCTGAACGCCGCCAATGCACGCTGGGGCTCGCTGTACGACGCGCTGTACGGCACCGATGCAATCAGCGAGGCCGACGGCGCCACCCGCGGCAGCGGCTACAACCCGGTGCGCGGTGCCAAGGTGATCGCCTATGCCCGCCATGTGCTGGACCGCACGGCGCCGCTCAAGACCGGCTCGCATGTCGACGCCACCGGCTACCGCATCGAGGCTGGCGCGCTGCTGGTCAGCCTGGCCAACGGCAAGAGCACCGGTTTGAAAAAGCCGCAGCAGCTTGTGGGCTGGCAGGGTGAGGTGGGTGCACCGTCGGCCGTGCTGCTGCAACACAATGGTCTGCACCTGGACTTGCAGATCGACCGCAGCACGGCGATCGGTGCCAGCGATGCGGCCGGCGTCAGCGACCTGGTGCTGGAATCCGCGCTGTCCACCATCCTGGACCTGGAGGACTCGGTGGCGGTGGTGGATGCCGACGACAAGGTGCAGGCTTATGCCAACTGGTTGGGCATCCTGCAAGGCACGCTGACTGAAGAAGTGGCCAAGGTCGGCAAGACCTTCACCCGTGGCCTCAACCCGGACCGGGTGTACACGGCGCCCGACGGCAAAACCGTCAGCCTGCATGGACGCTCGCTGATGTTTGTGCGCAACGTGGGCCACTTGATGTGCAACCCGGCCGTGCTGTGGGGCGACGACCAGCGCGAGATCCCCGAGGGCATCCTCGACGCGGTGGTCACCACAACGATTGCGCTGCACGACTTGCAGCGCCGCGGCGCGCTGCCCAACGGTCAGGCCATCGTCAACTCCCGTGCCGGCTCGGTCTACATCGTCAAACCCAAGATGCACGGCCCGGCCGAAGTGGCGTTTGCCAGCGAGCTGTTTGGCCGTGTCGAAGCCATGCTGGGCCTGCCCAAGGCGACGGTCAAGCTGGGCATCATGGACGAAGAGCG
>JANOBL010000585.1:0-3006 GCA_031411635.1 Betaproteobacteria bacterium | reverse complement strand
GCAATGGCTGGACACCCGCAAGCGCCTGAGGGCGGCGCAGAAGCGCTGGGGCGACAGCACGGCACCGTCCCGGGTGCTGCTGATCTGCGGCAGCGCTCGCAACGACGGCACCTGTCCAGGCGAGGTATCGAAGACCTGGCGGCTGACCGAGATGGCACAGCGCGTCGTCGAGCGCGCGGGCTTGCAGGCCGATGTGTTGGACCTGAGCCTGGTCACATCGGAGTACGGCCGCAACATCCACCCGTGCAAAGGCTGCGTGTCGAGCGCGATGCCGCTGTGCCATTGGCCTTGCAGTTGCTACCCGAACCATGCACTGGGCCAGGCCGACGACTGGATGGCCGAGATCTACGAGCGCTGGGTCGCGGCGCACGCCGTGATCATCCTGGCACCGACCTACTGGTACCAGTCGCCAAGCCCGCTGAAGCTGATGATCGATCGCATGGTCTGCGCCGACGGCGGCAACCCCGACCCGACGACAACGCACGGCAAGCACGTGTCCGAGGCCAAGCAGATCGAGCAGCAGGGCTGGGATTACCCGAAGCACGTGGCCGGCCGCGCCTATGGCGTTGTGGTGCACGGCGACGTGGCGGGCGTCGAGGCGCACCGGCGCAACCTCAGCGACTGGCTGGAGTGGATGGGGCTGATCGACGCCGGCGCAGCGGCCCAGCTCGACCGCTACATCGGCTACTACGAGCCTTACTACAACAGCCACGACGCACTCGACAAGGACAAGGCAGTGCAGGAAGAAGCACGCAACGTCGCACGCTCGGTGGTTCAGGCCGTTAAGGAGCTTCGCGCCGGGCGGCTGAGCCAGCCGGACAAGCAACTGAAGTGGCCGCGCACGAAGTGACCGGACGCTATGCGCGGGCCGCTGGAACCCAAGGAAGGGCACCCGAGACCAGTCGCGCTGCGACGGGGGCGGACGATGCGGTCGCGATTGCGCGCGCCGCCTACGATGCCTATGTGTCCAAAGACCGCGCAGCGATCGAGGCGCTGATTGCTGACGACTTTCACTTCAGCAGCCCTCTCGACAACCGCCTTGACCGCGCTGCGTATTTCGCGCGCTGCTGGCCCAACAGCAGAACGACCGAGGGGTTTGAGTTCGTCCATCTCGTTCAAAGCGGTGAGCGGGTGTTTGTCACTTATGAAGGGTGTGCTTCAGGCGGTCGCCGCTTCCGCAACACCGAGATCGTGACCGTGCGTGGCAGGCAAATTATTGAAGTGGAAGTTTATTTCGGCTGGAACTTGCCGCACAAGGCCGCAGTCGGCGGCTTTATCGACAAGGACTGACCGACGAGCCGCGCTGAGTACGAACGGACTTGTTCGGACGTAGCGCCAACCCACGCCGTTACTTGAGCACAGCCGAATTGCGCCCGCTCACGGACGTAGGCGACCGCCATCAGATCAAAGTTAGAAGCCGTCCAGCCCTGCTTGGTTGCGCCAGAACTTGAGCCACGTACGGCTGCGCGAGGTGACCCACCACCCCGCGGGGCCTGTGCGAGCGAAGCGGTCGAGGTCACTGCCGGTCATCAACACCTGGCGCGCAGCGGTGTACTGGACCAGGACCATGGGGATGCCCGAGGCCAGGACGACCGGGACGGCCAACCATGGCTGCGATTTGACCGCAGTGTGCCGGGATGGGCCTTCCGGGTCTGTGCGTTGCACAACAGACTCGGTGGTCGTTGGCAGCCATGATGCACTCCAACGTGCAGTGTCAAAGGTGAAATCCGCGGTAAGACCGGGGCCGCAGGACATCCCGTCGCGCAGCACCCGTCGCTGTCCGATGGCAACGCGCGCCAGAGGTATCGACATTCGACGAGGGGCCGCCATCGCAATCCGACAGTCCCGTTCCACTTCGCTGCAATCCCCTGAAAGCCTCCACCATGATCGAGAAGACCGCCAGCGTGTATTGGGAAGGCCCGGGCAAAAAGGGCCACGGTCAGATCAGCACTGAGACCGGTGCTCTTGAGCGCTATCCCTACGGCTTTGCCAGTCGGTTCGAGGACGACCGCCGGGGCACGAACCCGGAGGAGATCCTGGCCGCCGCGCATGCGGCATGCTTCACGATGGCATTCTCCTTCGCCTGCGACAAGGCGGGCTTTGCCACCAGCAGGATCGACACGCAAGCCCTGGTTCGCCTGTCGCCGCAAGGCGAAGGATTTGTGATTGACCGGATCACGCTCACGCTGAACGCCGTCGTGACTGGCATCGACGAAGCGAGGTTCCAGGAAATCGCCCTGGCCGCCAAACGCGATTGCCCCCTGTCAAAGGCGCTGGCTGCCGTCGCCGAAATCAGCTTGCAGGCCACCCTCGAGGGGGCTACCCGATGAAACACGCTGCGATCAGCCCGATTCCCGAGGCCGCGCTGGCGGTGGCCGATCAGGTTCTGGGCGACACGCACGCGAAGCTCACGCTGCTCGAATACGGAAACTACGAGTGCCCGGCCTGCATCCAGGCCGAGCCGCTGATGCAGCACCTCGTCGCCACCCACCCTGGCCGTCTGCGCCTTGTGTTCCGGCACTTTCCCTTGATGGAGGTCCATCCGAACGCGGAGCAGGCGGCTGAAGCGGCCGAGGCGGCGGCACAGGGCCAGTTCTGGCCGGCAAACCCATCACCTCACGCCAGTGGCATTGGTGGGCTATGCGCAGTCCCTCTGGCTGGACATGAGCCGCTTCAACGCCGAGATGGCCGATCACATCTACACGCCAAGGATTCAGGAACATCGCCGCGCCGGCGAACGCAGTGGCCTGCGGGCCACCCCGGCGTTGTTTCTGAACGACAAGGCCGTGGACGTCTCGTTCGGCTTCGAGAAGCTGGAAGAGGCCGTGCAGGCCGCGCTGAAGATGACCTGACGTCCAAGCGCCTTGCAGTACCGCCCGCCGCGTTCCGCTGCACCCACCACTGACCGCAAAGGATCCGTCATGCCGCAGAAAGCCTGGAGCGCCAAGCGCGAACGCCAATACGTGCACATCAAGGACAGCCTGCTCGACCAGGGCAAGCCCCAGC
>JANOBL010000584.1:0-6938 GCA_031411635.1 Betaproteobacteria bacterium | reverse complement strand
ACCGAGGCCTTCAAGATCATGCTCAAGAACCCGGACGTCAAAGGCATCCTGGTCAACATCTTCGGCGGCATCATGAAGTGCGACACCATCGCCGACGGCGTGATCGCGGCCTGCAAGGCAGTCAACCTGAGTGTGCCGCTGGTGGTGCGCATGAAGGGCACCAATGAGGACCTGGGCAAGAAGATGCTGGCCGACTCGGGCCTGCCCATCATCGCCGCCGACACGATGGCCGAAGCGGCCACCAAGATCGTCGCGGCCGTGGCATGAATGATGACGGCTGCCGCCGCGCGCCAGCCTATGACGATGGCGCTGCGCGCCGACCATGAACGGGCGCCTCACGCGCTGAATTGATTCCCCTTCATCCTTCATTGCGAGCGAAGCGAGCAAACTCATGAGCATCCTGATCAACCAGAACACGCGCGTCATCACCCAGGGCATCACCGGCAAAACCGGCCAGTTCCACACCCGGGGCTGCGCGGCTTATGCCAACGGCAAAAACTGCTTCGTCGCCGGCGTCAATCCGAAAAAAGCTGGTGAAGACTTCGAAGGCATCCCGATCTACGCCAGCGTCAAAGAGGCGGCCAGCAGCACCGGCGCCACGGTGAGCGTGATCTACGTGCCGCCGGCCGGCGCGGCCGCAGCGATCTGGGAGGCGGTGGAGGCCGACCTGGACCTGGCGATCTGCATCACCGAAGGCATCCCCGTGCGCGACATGCTGGAGATCCGCAACAAGATGCGCGCCAAGGAGGCCGCTGGCGGCAAGCAAACCCTGCTGCTGGGGCCCAACTGCCCCGGGCTGATCACGCCGGAAGAGATCAAGATCGGCATCATGCCGGGCCACATCCACCGCAAGGGCCGCATCGGCGTGGTCAGCCGCTCGGGCACGCTCACCTACGAGGCCGTGGCCCAACTCACCGAGATCGGCCTGGGCCAGAGCAGTGCGGTGGGCATTGGCGGCGATCCGATCAACGGCCTGAAGCACATTGATGTGATGCGGCTGTTCAACGACGATCCAGACACCGACGCGGTGATCATGATCGGCGAGATCGGCGGGCCCGACGAGGCCGAAGCGGCGCGCTGGTGCAAGGCGAACATGAAAAAACCCATCGTCGGCTTCATCGCCGGTGTCACCGCCCCGGCTGGCAAACGCATGGGCCATGCCGGCGCGCTGATCTCGGGTGGGGCCGACACGGCAGACGCCAAGTTGGCCGTGATGGAGGAATGCGGCTTCACGATCACCCGCAACCCCAGCGAGATGGCGCGCCTGCTGAAAGCCTTGATCTAACCCGCGCCCGCCGGCGCCCGACAGCGCCCCTCAAAGTCCGCAAAGGCCACCGACGTGTGGCCTTTTTTTTGTCTCTGGTCGCGAGACGGCTATGTAGTTTCCGCAACGGACTTGTCGGGGCTGCGGCATACACTTTTTGCCAGCATCACTTGAGGTTCAACGATGGAACAATTCATGCATGCCGAGTTCTGGGTCGCTGTCGGCCAGATCATCATGATCGACATCCTGCTGGGCGGCGACAACGCGGTCGTGATCGCACTGGCCTGCCGCAAGCTGCCGCCGGCACAGCGCACCAAAGGCATTCTGTGGGGCACCGTCGGCGCCATCGTGCTGCGTGTGCTGCTGATTTTCTTTGCGCTGGCGCTGCTGCAGATCCCCTACCTCAAGTTGGTGGGTGCGGCCCTGTTGTTGTGGATCGGCGTCAAACTTCTGGCCCCTGGCGACGAGGACGAACACGGCAACATCCAAGGCTCTGACAAGCTGTGGGCAGCGGTCAGAACCGTGATCGTGGCCGATCTGGTGATGAGCGTGGACAACGTCATCGCGATCGCCGGGGCCGCCGAAAGCGCCGGCGGCGACCACAAGATGCCGCTGGTGATCTTTGGCCTGCTGGTCAGCATTCCGATCATCGTCTGGGGCAGCCAGTTCGTCATCAAGCTGATGGATCGCTTCCCTTCGGTCATCACCGTTGGCGGCATGCTGTTGGGCTGGATCGCCGGCACCATGGCCGTCAGCGACCCCGCCGCCATCGGCTTCATTCCGCAGGCCGGTCCCGGCGAAGCCGTGGCCGTGGCGCGTTACTCTGCCGGCATGGCCGGCGCAGCACTGGTGCTGGTGATCGGATTGCTTCTCAAACGCCAGCACGCGGCCAAGGCCAGCGCCTGAGCGTTGGGCAACCGGCTGACGAAGCAGCGCTTGGCCCGCACCCGCCTCGGCAGCGCCGACACACTGGCTGGCGGCCCCGCCATTGAGCCGCCGCAGGTCGTGATAACGTGGCGCTGCAACCTGCTTAGACGGGCGGTCAGGAGGTCGAGTGGCTTGGTTTACCAACAAGCGCGCAGAACAGGCGCCAGCACGGGTTTCCCACAGCGGCCCACCCATCCTGGCAGGCAGGTTCCGGCTGGGTGCACGCATCGGCCAGGGCGCGGCCGGCGAGGTGTATGACGGCATCGACCTGCGCACCGGCAGCCCCACTGCGATCAAGCTGATCCCACTGCCGCCCAACCTGCCTGGACCGGGTCGCCAGGAGTGGGTCACCCGGCTGCAACGCGAGGCCGCTTTAGGCCGCCGGCTCAGCCACCCCGACATCGTCACCGTGCACGACGGCGGCCTCACCGGCAGCCATGCCTGGATGGCAATGGAGCGGGTGCACGGCGCCGATTTGAGCCGCTACACCCAGCCCAACCGCTTGCTGCCCGAGGCCGTGGTGCTGCACATCGGTGCCCGTGTGGCCGGCGCGCTGGCGCATGCCCATGGCCATGGCGTGGTGCACCGTGATCTCAAACCCGCCAATGTGCTGGTCAACCTCGGCACCAACCAGGTCAAGCTGGCTGATTTTGGCGTGGCCAGGCTGGACAACACCAGCCTGACCGACACTGGCGTCACACTGGGCACGCCTTCCTACATGGCGCCCGAGTTGCTGTCAGGCGCGCCCGCCACCGCGGCCAGTGACGCTTATGCACTGGGTGTAATGCTGTTCGAGCTGCTGGCGGGTTGCCGCCCGCACCGGGCCGATACGCTGGGTGAATTGCTCAAGGCCACCACCCAGCATGCCCCCACGCCACTGGCCACGCTACGGCCTGATCTGCCAGCGCCGGTGCACAGCGCCGTCGAGCATTTGCTGGCACGCGATCCGGCGCAGCGGCCGGCCGATCTGGCCGCCTGGGGTGCCCGGGTCGAGGCCTTGGCGGCACTGATGACCCGGCTGTTGGCACCCTCGCTGGCCCCCCCAGCCTAGGTTGCCAACGCCCTCGGTGCGCACCGGCTTCCAAGGCACAATCAATCACTTTCTCCCACTGCCGCCCCCCGCCCAGCATGAGTTTCGAGTTCTTCCACGCAGTCGATACCGGCCGTGCTCGCAGCAACAACGAGGACTCGGTGGCGGTCGACGAAACCAATGCGCTGGCCGTGCTGGCCGATGGCATGGGCGGCTACAACGCGGGAGAAGTGGCCAGCGGCATGGCCACCGCCTTCATCAGCAGCGAGTTGGGCCGCTGGCTGGCCGAGGCTGCCGACCGCGCCACCGACCAAGAAGTCAAGCGGGCGATGGACATCTGCGTCGACAACGCCAACCGCGCCATCTTCAACGCCGCCAACGCCAACCCGCAATACGCCGGCATGGGCACCACCTTGGTGGTGGCGGTGTTCCGCGAGACCCAATTGCGGCTGGGCCATGTCGGCGATTCACGCACCTACCGCTGGCGCGAGGGCGAGTTAATGCAGATCACACGGGATCATTCGCTTTTGCAAGAGCAGATCGACGCCGGCCTGATCACCGCCGAGCAAGCCGCTTTTTCAGCCAACAAAAACCTGGTCACCCGCGCTGTGGGGGTAGAAGACACGGTGTTGCTGGAAACCCATTTGCACGAAACCCAGGTGGGCGATGTCTACCTGATGTGCTCGGACGGCCTGTCGGACATGCTGGATGACGCGATGATTGCGCGGCTGTTGCAGTCCAACCTGGCGCTGCCATCGGCGGGCCAGGCCTTGATCGACGCCGCCAATGATGCTGGAGGAAAGGATAATATCTCGCTGATACTCGTGCGGGTTGGGGGAGGCACGACGACGACCGGTCGCCCGTGGTGGAGATTCGGGCGCTGACGCAAAGCCAAACGGTCAGCAGCGGGGCCAAAACAGCAGCGGTTCAAGCAGTTGAATGGTGGATGGCCTGGCAAGGGATGGTCAAACCGAAAAAAGGGTAAGCATGGGCAAGCTGGTGGTGTCTCTCGACGGCGTGGTGATCAAGGACGTGCAAATCACCAAGGACAAGACCACGCTCGGCCGGCGTCCCTACAACGACATCGTGATCGACAACCTCGCCGTCAGTGGCGAGCATGCGGTGTTGCAGATGATGGGCCAGGATGTCTTCATCGAAGACCTGAACAGCACCAACGGCACCTACATCAACGGCAAGGCCGTCAAGAAGCAGTTGCTGGCGCACAACGACACGGTGGAGATCGGCAAGTACAAGATCAAGTACCTGGTCGAAGAATCCAACGAGTACGAAAAAACCATGATCGTGCGCCCCGGTGCTGGCGGTCATTCGCCGTACAACCTGACCTCGCCGATGCCCAATCCGTCGTTGCCGGTGGGAGGCATGGGTGTGGCGGGGGCGATGGGTGGCGGCGGGGCAGTGCCGGCCGCATCGATCCGGGTGCTCAGCGGCGCGGCAGCAGGCCGGGCCGTCACCTTGACCAAAGTGGTCACCACCGTGGGCAAACCCGGCGTGCAGGTGGCCTCGATCACCAAGCGGCCCACCGGTTATGTGCTGGCCCATGTGGAGGGTGCCCAGCGCCCCAGCATCAACGGTGTGCCGTTGGCCACCGAAACAGCGCCGCTCGCCAATGGCGACCTGATCGAACTGGCGGGCACGCAGATGCAGTTTGTGCACGGCTGAGCGCGTCACGCACGCGCAACCGCGCCGCCAGGCGCCTGTGATCGAAATCACGCTTCATCCCCGCTGCAGTGCAGCAATCCAGGGCTTCGTGCGGAAATGACCGGCCGCTGCCTTGCACTCGGGTCCGCGCCCCTGCACCATTCGGTTTTGATGCAGCGGCCGCAACCCGATATTGCGGTGCTTGCCTGAACCCACAACCGCTGTCGCACGCGCGCCAGCCTCCGCAACGGCCCGCCCGGCCAGGACAGCAGCCCTTTTTGTCATGCAAATTCGTGTCCTCGGCTGCTCAGGCTCGATTGCCGCCGGCTGTCGCACCACCGCTTTTCTGCTGGATGACGATGTCCTGATCGACGCCGGCACCGGTGTGGGTGATTTGACGCTGGACGAGCTCACCCGCATCGACCACATCGTGCTCAGCCACTCGCACCTGGACCATGTGCTGGGGGTGCCGCTGCTGGCAGACAGCGTGATGCGCCGGCGTGCTGGCCGGCCGCCAATCTGCGTGCATGCGCTGCCGGCCACCTTGGCCGCGCTGCGCAACCATGTGTTCAACGGTGCGATCTGGCCTGATTTCACCCGGCTACCCTGCGTCGAACATCCGGTGCTGGCCCTGCAGGCCTTCGAGACCGGCGAGCTGCTGGATTTTGGCGGCGGCCGGCGCATCGAGGTGCTGCCCGCGCTGCACACCGTGCCGGCAGTGGGTTTTGCGGTGCTGGGCGCCCAGGGTTGCTGGGTGTTCACCGGCGACACAGCGCCCAACCCAGCGCTGTGGCAGCGATTGCGCACGCTGCCTGTCAGCAGCCTGGTGATCGAAACCGCGTTCCGCAATGACGAGCACCTGCTGGCGGGCGTCAGCCGCCACCTGCACCCCGCCGCCCTGGGCCAGGAGTTGACGCAGCTTGCACGCGGCGTGGCGGTCTACATCACCCACATCAAACCCGGCGAGATCGACACGGTGATGCAGGAGATCGGCGCGCTGGACCACCGCCATGCGGTGCAGGCCCTGGTGGCGGGCCAGCGCATGACAGTGACCTGAACCGTCGGCGCTGACAAGAAACGTCACATCCCGGCGGCGGCAAGTGACGGATTTGGGCGGTTTTGGCCGCCGGGCCGTGACAAAGTGCCTGATCAAGGGCTCAAGTCCGGCCAAATCGGCCTGGCACGCGATCTGCAACTTCTCAGGTGCAGTAGCCCCCCACCCACCCGGAGAGACACCCATGAAGCGCGTTCAGCAAGGTTTTACCCTCATCGAACTGATGATCGTCGTGGCGATCATCGGCATCCTGGCAGCAATTGCGCTGCCGGCATTCCAGAAAAATCTGCAGAAATCCAAGTTCGCAGAGACGCTGTCGGTCTCGCAGGGCTACCAAAATGCGGTGGCCTTGTGCTTGAACACGCTGGGCACCATCACCGGATGCAGCGCCAACTCCAATGGCATTCCGGCCGTTCCGGCAACCATGCCCGCCAACATCCAGTCAATGTCGATTGTTGATGGCGTCATCAAGATCACGGCCGTCGCAGCCGCCGGTTCCTACTACAGCGAAATGACACCCTCGGTCGACAACGGAGTCTTGAAATGGACCCAGACCGGCACCTGCGCAGACGCAGCGGTCAAGTACTGCTGATCAACCCCCTGACGGTTTGATCCAGGGCGCCTGCGGGCGCCTTTGTTGTTTCTGCGCCAGGCCGGTTTGTGGTCAACTCCGCCGCGCTGATCGTCCGATGCCGCCCCGGCGCGCCCTCAAGATGCTTTTTGCCCGTCCCGCCGTCCAAGCGACGCTGATGTCTTGGGCCACGCTGCTGGCCGCCACCGTCCCCAGCTTGCTGGCCTACAACCAGCCGCCGTCGGCCACGCTGCTGAACCAATGCGTGGCCGTGGCTTTGTGGGGCGGCGTGGTGATGGCGCTGCCGCCCACCCGCCTGCCCCGCAGCACACTGCCGCTGCTGGGCGCGTTGGCTGTCGTGATGGCCGGCGCGGCGGCTTCCTGGGCCTGGGGCGCCTTGCCGCTGTCGCTGGCCCTGGTGGCGCTGGGCCTG
>JANOBL010000583.1:0-3713 GCA_031411635.1 Betaproteobacteria bacterium | reverse complement strand
CTGACGATCCGCGTCACTCCGCATGGGCGGGCCCGCGACCGCTTAGGCTGCCGGTGCCTGCCCCGAAAGGCGAGCCGACTCGTAGCGGCTGCTCAGTTCCTGGCGGATCTGCTTGCGGATCTCGGCCGCAGCGTGGCGGCGCCGCTCGTCGGGCGTGAAGGGGCGCAGCGGCGGCACCGCCACCGGCTTGCGCTCGTCGTCCACCGCCACCATCGTAAAAAAACAGCTGTTGGCATGCCGCAGGGCCTGGGTGCGGATGTTCTCGGCCAGCACCTTGATGCCGATCTCCATCGACGAGGTGCCGGTGTGGTTGACGGCGGCCTTGAAGGTGACCAGCTCGCCCACATGGATGGGCTGGCGGAACATCACCTGGTCCACCGACAGGGTGACCACATAACGCCCGGCATAACGGCTGGCGCAGGCATAGGCCACCTGGTCGAGAAACTTCAGGATCGTGCCGCCATGCACATTGCCGGCAAAGTTGGCCATGTCGGGTGTCATCAGCACCGTCATCGTCAGTTGGTGGGCCGGCATGTCCATGGGGTGCTCCTGGGCAAAGCGGGGAGTATCAAGCCGCGCTGCACAGGGCGGTCTCGCAGAATTGCTCAGGCCTGGGTGTAGGCAGTTTTCACCGTGGTGTAGAACTCGGCCGCGTAGCGCCCCTGTTCACGCGGGCCGTAGCTGCTGCCTTTGCGGCCGCCAAACGGCACGTGGTAATCCACGCCGGCGGTGGGCAGGTTCACCATCACCATGCCGGCCTGCGCATGGCGCTTGAAGTGCGTGGCGTGTTTCAAGCTGGTGGTGGCAATGCCCGAGGCCAGACCAAACGGCGTGTCGTTGGCCAGCGCCAGCGCCTCGTCGTAATCACGCGCCCGCAGCACGCTGACCACCGGGCCAAACACCTCTTCGCGGTTGATGCGCATCGCGGCGGTGGTATCGGTCACCAGCGCCGGCGTCAGGTAAAAACCGGGCTGGCCGTCGGTATTGTGTTCACGGGCTTCGCCGCCGGCAGCCACGCGGGCGCCCTCGCCACGTGCGATGTTCAGATAGTCCAGGTCTTGCGCCAACTGGCTTTGGTCCACCACCGGGCCGATGTCGGTGCCGGCCTTGCGCGCGTCGTCCACCTTCAGGGCCTTGATGCGCTCGATCACGGCGGCCACAAAACGGTCGTGAATGCCCTCGGTGACGATCACCCGCGACGACGCGGTGCAGCGCTGGCCGGTGGAGTAAAAGCCGCTCTGCACCACGCAGTTGACGGCCACGGCCAGGTCGGCATCGTCCAGCACGATCATCGGGTTTTTGCCGCCCATCTCGAGCTGGAACTTGGCCATTCGCGCCACGCAGGCTGCGGCTACACGCCGACCGGTGGCCACCGAGCCGGTAAAGGTGATGGCCGCCACCCGCGCGTCGTCCAGCAAGGTGGCGCCCACCTCGGTGCCCCGGCCCATCACCAGGTTGAACACGCCCTTGGGCAAGCCGCTGCGCGCCAGGATGTCGGCCAGCGCCCAGGCCGAGCCCGGCACCAGATCGGCCGGCTTGAAGACCACGCAGTTGCCAAACGCCAGCGCCGGGGCAATCTTCCACGCAGGGATCGCGATCGGAAAATTCCACGGCGTGATGATGCCTACCACGCCTATCGGCTCGCGGGTTATTTCCACGCCCACGCCGGGCCGCACCGAGGGCATGGTTTCACCGCCCGGGCGCAGTGCCTCGCCGGCAAAAAACTTGAAGATCGCACCGGCGCGGCCCACCTCGCCCACCGCCTCGGGCAGGGTCTTGCCCTCTTCGCGCGCCAGCAGGTCGCCCAGCTCGGCGCGGCGCGCCAGGATCTCGCTGCCCACCGCGTCCAGGATGTCAAAGCGCTGCTGCGGCGTGCTAAGGCCCCAGGCGGCCGATGCGGCCTGCGCAGCGGCGATCGCGGCCTGGGTTTGTGCGGCATCGGCCTGTGCGTACTCGCCGATCAGGTCGCGGGTGTCGGACGGGTTGATGTTGCGCGAGACGCGGCTGGCTTCAACCCACTCACCAGCGATCAAGTTCTTGAACATGGTTTGGTCTTTCGGAAAAGGGGGCAGGCAGTGTTACCGATCAAGCGCCGGCCGCTTGGGATTGAAAGTCCATCCCGGGATCAGGTACTGCATCGCCATCGCGTCGTCGCGCGATCCCAGCCCATGCTGCAGGTAGAGCTGGTGCGCTTTCTCGACCTCAACCATGTCGAGTTCCACCCCCAACCCCGGCTTCTTGGGCACTTGCACATGGCCACCGACGATTTGCAGCGGGTCTTTGGTCAGGCGCTGGCCGTCCTGCCAGATCCAGTGGGTGTCGATCGCGGTGACCCGGCCCGGTGCGGCAGCGCCGACATGGGTGAACATCGCCAGCGACACATCGAAGTGGTTGTTGGAGTGCGAGCCCCAGGTCAGGCCCCAGTCGCGGCAGGTCTGGGCCACCCGCACGCTGCCGGCCATGGTCCAGAAATGCGGGTCGGCCAGCGGGATGTCCACCGATTGCAGCGCCAGCGCATGGCTGAGTTGCCGCCAGTCGGTGGCAATCATGTTGGTGGCCGTGGGCAGGCCGGTGGCACGGCGAAACTCGGCCATCACCTCGCGGCCCGAGAAGCCGTCTTCGGCGCCGCAAGGGTCTTCGGCATAGGCCACCACGCCGCGCATGTCGCGCATCAGGCGTATCGCGTCTTTCAGCAACCAACCGCCGTTGGGATCCAGGGTGACGCGGGCTTGCGGAAAGCGCTCATGCAAAGCCTGGATCGCCTCAATCTCCTCTTCAGCGCGCAGTGCACCGCCCTTCAACTTGAAGTCGTTGAAGCCGTAGCGCTGGTAAGCGGCTTCGGCCAGGCGCACCACGGCCTCGGGGGTCAGCGCCACCTCATGGCGCAGGCGTGACCAGTTGTTGTCGGCACCCGGAACACTGGCGTCATTGCCCACATACGGCAGATCGGTCTTGCCTTTGTCGCCGATGAAGAACAGATAACCCAGCATCTCCACCGCGTCGCGCTGCTGGCCTTCACCCAGCAAGGCCGCCACCGGCACGTCCAGGTGCTGGCCCAGCAGATCGAGCAGCGCCGATTCGATGGCCGTCACTGCATGGATCGTGGTGCGCAGATCAAAGGTCTGCAGGCCACGCCCACCCGAGTCACGGTCGGCAAACTGGCGCTGCACGGCTTGCAGCAAGCGCTGCTGCGAGCCCAGCGGCTGGCCGACGATCAGCTCGCGCGCATCCTCCAGCGTCTGGCGGATCTTCTCGCCACCCGGCACCTCGCCCACGCCGGTGTGGCCGGCGCTGTCGCTCAGGATCAGCAGATTGCGGGTGAAAAACGGGCCGTGGGCGCCGCTCAGATTCAGCAGCATGCTGTCGCGGCCGGCAACCGGAATCACGCGCAGCGCGGTGATCTTGGGGGTGGACGAGTTGGTCATGGTGGTCTGCCTTGAAGGGTTCAATCGGCGGTGATTTTTCCGACTTCGATCACCTTTTTCCAACGCGCAAACTCAGCGGCCTGGAACGCGGCGAACTGCTCGGGCGTGTTGCCCACGATCTCAAAGCCCAGCTCCAGCAGCTTGGCCTTGATGGATGGGTCGTTCAGCCCGGCCACCAGGCCATCGTGCAGCTTGGTCTTGATGTCGGCCGGCAAGCCCTTGGGTGCGGCAAAGGCTTGCCAGGAGTTGACGGTGGCACCCTTGATGCCGACTTCTTCCAGGGTGGGC
>JANOBL010000582.1:0-6414 GCA_031411635.1 Betaproteobacteria bacterium | reverse complement strand
CCAGCGCAAACAGCGCCAGCGCAGCCACCACCGTCAACCAGATGCGCAGGTAGAGCGACCGCACCCCGCGCCCTATTCCTGCGCGTCCTGCTTGCGCGCGAACACATAGCCCGAACCGCGCACCGTCAGCACCCGCCGCGGCATCTTCGGGTCGTCCTCGATGCAGGCGCGGATGCGCGAGACATGGACGTCGATGCTGCGGTCGAAGGCTTCCATCGGATGGCCCTTGAGCGCATCCATGATCTGGTCGCGGGTCATCACCCGGCCGGCACTCTGGGCCAGCACCACCGGCAGGTCGAACTGGTGGCCGGTCAGGTCGGCAGGCTTGCCGTCGATGCGGGCCTGGCGCGCCGCCAGGTCGATCTCCAGCCGGCCGAAACGCAGCACCTCATCACCGGCCGGCGCGGGGCTGGCGCGGCGCAGCAGCGCCTTGATGCGGGCCAGCAACTCGCGCGGCTCGAAGGGCTTGGCCAGGTAGTCGTCGGCACCCAGCTCCAGCCCCAGCACCCGGTCCAGCGGCTCGCCGCGGGCGGTCAACATCAGCAACGGCAGGCGCTTGAGCCGGGCGTCGGCACGCAACTCTCGGGTGAGGTCGAGGCCATCACCGTCAGGCAGCATCAGATCGAGCACCAGCGCGTCGTACGGGGCCTGGCGCAGGCGCTCGCGGCCCTGGGCCAGCGAGCCGGCCACCTCCACCTCGTGGCCGTTGGCGCGCAGGTAATCGCCCACCATCGCGGTGAGGCGGGCATCGTCATCGATCAGCAGCAGCTTGGTGGTCATGCAGGGTGGACTGAGAGGTGGGCAGACCCGCCGGTTCAACCGCGTGGCATCACCGATTGGCGCTCACGCTGGTGGCGCTCCATCATCTCGCGCCGGGTCTGGGCGCGCTCGGCCAGTTTTTGGCGTTGCTCGGGCGTCAGCACCGCGCTGACATCCAGCATCGCCTGCAGATGGCGCCGGCTGGCGGCGTCGTGCCGGGCCAGCAACTGCTGGCGGAGGTTTTCGGCGGCGGCGGCGTCCACCTGGGGCGCGGCCAGCAGCGCCATCATCTGCTGGCGCAGCGCACGCGCGCTGTCGTGCTGGGCGCGGGCTTCGTCATGGCTGCGGCCCAGGATCTCGTGCACCCGGGCTTTTTGATCGGCACTGGCACCCACCGCGTCCAGCATGCGGTCGTACAGCATCGGCCCACCGGCCATGCCGGGCCCCACGTGGTGCATCGTCGGCTGGGCCTGCACCACCGTGGCGGCAGCGCCAGCCAGCGCCAGGGCCACCGTCAGGCCAGCCATGCGGCGCAGCACGCCACGGCCAGGGGCCTGGGAAGCGGATTGGATTCGTGCGTCCATCGGGTCACCTTGTCAGAAAAATTGCAGAGGATTGCAGTGTCGGCACACGCCTTGTCCGCCGCTTGTTCACAGGGTAAAGATCGGTAAACCGGGGCATGGCCCGGCTCAAGGCAAGGCCGTTTCCACCCGCATCAGGCGCCGGCGGATCGCGTAATCGGGGTTGTTGCAGCGCAGCTCCAGCCGCAGCAGCACACCGCTGCGGCGGTCCACCGCCATCACGCCGTCCAGCCGGGTGCTGCCGTCTGATGAGCCCACCTGGCCGCCGCTGGTCTGGGGTGCCTCGCCAAACAGCTCGATCACCGCCACATCAAACGCCAGTCCGGCCACCACCTGCGAGCCGATGGCCACCACCTGGCCACGCACCCGGGCGCTGGGCAACACCTCTTGTGCACTGGCCAGCTCGCCGTACAGCACCTGGCCCAGCACCAGGTCGTGCTTGAGCAGCCGGCGCCAGCCGATCAGCGGTGCCCGGTCGTCCAGCACCGGGTTGCCCGCCAGGTCCTGCCGCCAGGGTGCGGCCAGCAACTGGCCATCCAGCAAGGCCTGGAACTCGATCTGGTCGCGCCGCAACGCGGTGACCTGCAGAGCAAGCGTACGCGGCTGGCCACCCGGGCCCGAGCGCTCGTCGTAGACCAGCCGGTCGCCCAGCGCCACCGGCAGCAGGGCCTGGCGCCGCGCGGCCATGGCCTCGGGCGGGCTGCCGCAGGCCCGCAGCCGGGTGGCCTCGCGCAAGGCCTCAAAACGGCCTTTCAGATCGGCCAGCTCGGCTGCCTCGGGGCCATCGGGCCGCATCGCCAGCAGCGCCGGCCAGAACACCGTGACGCCCAGGCCCAGCGCAATCATGTTGTTGCCAGCGCGCGAATCCACCGCATACGCCACGTCGGCGGCCTGGTGCTGCACGGCATCGGTTTCTTCAAACAAGCGCTCGCAATCCCAGCCGGCGTAGGCGGCGGGGTCGGTGGGGCGGGGTTTGACCTCGCCCGAGCGGATGGCGCAGCCGGCCAGACAACTCGCCGCCGCTGCCAGCACGGCCGGGCCTGCAATCCGGCCCACAAACCGCCCCACAAACCACCCCAAAAGCAGCCACCGTTGCGCCGTGGCCGGCAGGTTGGCGGTGCGGGCGGAACCGTGCATATTTCACGATTGTGCCCCGGGCGCCCGATGGTGTTGCGGCGGCACCATGGGTGCCCGTGGCGAGCCCGCACGGGCCTGGGTCATGGACCGTGCAACAAGCGCCGCAACTTCAGGAATGCCAGCCCCGCCATCACGGCGTCGTTCAGCGCATCATGGGCATCGCGCTGCGGCAGCGCAAGGTCGTCCATCATGGTGCCGAAGCGCAGGTCGATGATGCCGCCGCGCTGCTGCGGCGGCTGTTGGCGATTCTTGAAGTCGTAGTACATCGACGAGACCTCGATCTTGGTCTGCGGCAGGCCCACGCCCAGCAGCGGCCAGATTTCGCGGTTCACCATCGCCAGGTCAAACGCGAGGTAGTAGCCCACCAGCGGCCTGCTGCCGATGAATTCCAACAGCCGGCGCATCGCCAGCTCAGGCGCGATGCCGTGTGCCACATCCTGCTCACGCAGCCGGTGCACAACAACGCTGTCGGCCTTGAGCGCACGCTCGGGCCGCACCAGCAGCTCCAGCCGCTGGCTTGTCAGCAGGCGGTTGCCCACGATGCGCACCGCACCGATAGCGATGATCTTGTCGCGCTTGACGTCCAGGCCGGTGGTCTCGCAGTCCAGCACCACCCATTCACCGTCCGGCGGGGCATCGACCATGAACGCAAAATGCGGGTCGGCCAGGTGGTACAGCCACCAGCCACGGTAGATGGCGGCGAAGCACTTCGGGGCGGTCAACCAGGTCGCCATCACAGGTCCAGGTGAAACTGGTGCCGCACCAGCGTCTTGAAGCGTTTGACCACCGCGAGTGCGTCCTTCAGCAGATCACGCTCCAGGCTGCTCAGGCTGTCCGTCGTCACGACGCCAGTCGCGCTGCGCCCGGTGTCGAATTCAGACAAGCCGGCCTTCAGCTTCAACGCCATCATGAAGTGCAGGCTGTCGCTGAGGTCGGACGCCATGCGGGCCGGCAATCGACCCGCTGCCACCAGCGCGGCCAGCCGCAGCACCGTGTTTTGGGCGCGCACATGCTCGCGCAGCGCGAGTGTGCGCACACCATGCACGACAGGAAAGATGCCGGCCTTCTTCAAGTCCAGCGTCTGTTTGTCCGGGTCTGCGATCAGGCGCAAACGGTTCCACCAGCCGCCGGCGGCATCTGGAAACGAGTCGATGGCCGCGGCAAAACGGCCGAGCAGCGCATCGTCGGCAACCACCAGGCGATCAACTTCGGCGCGCACACCGGCCAGCAGCGAGGCGTCCCCGGCCACCGGATGGGCATCGACGAAGATCGCCAGCGCCATCAGGCCTTCCGGGTCGGGCCTGAGCAGCCATTGGCGCACGGTGCTGCGGAAATCGCTTTCGCTGCGCCGCCAGCTCGGGTTGCTGACCATGATGCCGCCCGGGCAATCGGGATAGCCAAAATCGCGCAGCGCCGCCGAGAAGCGCTGGCAAGCGTCGGCGATGTCGTGCTCGGGCACATCGATGTCGTCGCGCAGCACCAGGCCGTTGTCCTGGTCGGTCTTCAGCAGTTGCTCGCCGCGCCCTTCGCTGCCCATCACGAACAGGCAGCTTGCGGCCAGCAACCCGGGCGGCGCGACAAGCTGCCAGGTGCGCTCAAACAACTTGGCGTTCAGCGCCTGCACCAGTTTGCCGATCTGGCCCACGCCGGTGCCGCCCCGAAACAGCAGCGCCACCAAGCGGGTGATCTGTGCGGCAGCCGCCTGCAGCGTGGCCAGGTCTTGTGCGCGCACGATCTGCACCGTGATCAGGTACGAGTGGTTGGACAGAAAGCTCAGCAAGTCCAACTGCTCCAGCAGCCCATCGATGCGCTCGCCCTCGGCAACCACCAGCCTGTGAACCTGGTGTTGGATCATCAAGGCAAGCGCATCGAACAGCGGTGCATCGGGCTGGATGGCCACCAGCTTGAAGGTGGCTAGCTCACGCACGCACAGTGCATCCAGCGGCCTGCCGTCGACGATCGCACGCTGCAAGCCGGTGTTGGTGAAGATGCCCAGGCGAGCCCCGTCGCGCACCAGCACGGCACTGGTGTGCTGCGCCTGCATGGCCGTTGCAACACCCACGATGGAAGTACCGCCTTCGACAACAAACGCCGGGCGCAGAAATGCCTCGCTGACCCGGGACTGCGTCAGGGCCTGCATCTCGCGTTGGCTGTGGCGCTGCGACAACGCATTCAGCTTGATCGACAGATCCGAGAACAGCAGCGCACTGAACGTGGCGTTGCGCGAGATCAGTTCGTTCACCGTTGCCCTGGCCAACTGGTAGGCCAGCACCTCCTCGGCGGCGACAAAGCGGCTGCTGGCCCGGCCCGCCAGCAGCGAGCGGCCGTCGAAGCAGTCATCAGGCCCATAGGTGGCCACCAACTCGTTGCCGTCGAACTGCGAGACATGACCCTTGATGACGACAAACAGGCAGGTGGGCTCGATGCCAGGGGCTAACATCGTCTCGTCGGCCCTGAAGTACGCGATGTCAACACTGTTGCGCACCAGCCCTTGCTCGTCGGCGTCGAGGCAATCAAAAGGCGAAGCCGAGAAGTTGAATGCATTGGGCATGGGCGCATCATGGGCCAACGGAGGCGCTGGTGGCGCGCGTGGCGCAAATGCTTTGCTGTCACCGCCTTGGCATCGAAGCGCGCGCCGCGGGCTTGCGCTGGCGCACAGATGAAGCTCAGCAGCAGGCGGATAATGAAGCTGTAGCATTGGTCCTTGGCGAGCCGTCCTTCGTCGGTGGGGCGCGCACTTCGGTACCAGGAGACCTGATGAACGACAACAAGACCCGGTTCTACCTGCCCCAGCCAGCCACCGTGAAGGCGGCGTTTGTATCGGGCATGGCCGCTTACGACAAACTGGTGGCCGAGGCCGACGCCGACCCCAGCGCCTACTGGTCACGCCTGGCCCGTGAGTTCGTGAGCTGGAAGACACCCTTCACCCGGGGGCTGGACAGCGGCAACGCGCCATTTTTCAAGTGGTTCGAAGACGGCACGCTCAACGTCTCCTACAACTGCCTGGACCGCAACGTCGAGCGTGGCCTTGGCGACAAGACAGCGCTGATCTTTGAGGCCGACGATGGCCAGGTCACCCTTGTCAGCTACCGCGACCTGCTGGCACGCACCTGTCGCCTGGCCAATGCGCTGAAAGCGCGCGGCGTGACCAAGGGCGACCGCGTGGTCATCTACATGTCGATGAGCGTCGAGGGGGTTGTTGCGATGCAGGCCTGTGCGCGCATCGGCGCCACGCATTCGGTGGTGTTCGGTGGTTTCTCGGCGCAGAGCCTGCGCGACCGCATCGAAGGTGCCGGCGCGGTGATGGTGATCACCGCCGACGAGCAGGTGCGGGGTGGCAAGCATCTGCCGCTGAAGGCCATCGTCGACGAGGCGATCACGCTGGGCGGCTGCGCGTCGGTGCGGGATGTTTTCGTCTACCGGCGCACCGGTGGCGCGGTGGCCTGGAACCCGGCGCGCGACCGCTGGCTGCACGAAGAGATGGCCGCCCAGGCCGACACCAACGAGCCGGAATGGGTGGGTGCCGAACATCCGCTGTTCCTGCTGTACACCTCCGGCTCCACCGGCAAACCCAAGGGCGTGCAGCACGCCAGCGGCGGCTATTTGCTGCATGCGGCACTGACAACCAAGTGGACCTTCGACCTGAAGGACGACGACGTGTTCTGGTGCACCGCCGATATCGGCTGGGTCACCGGCCACACCTACATCAGCTACGGCCCGCTGGCGCTCGGCGGCACCGAAGTGGTGTTTGAAGGCATCCCCACCTACCCGGACGCGGCACGCTTCTGGAAGATGATCGAAAAGCACAAGGTCACGGTCTTCTACACCGCACCGACCGCGATTCGCTCGCTGATCAAGGCCGCCGAGGGCACTGCGGCCGTGCATCCGGACCGCAGTGACTTGTCGTCGTTGCGCATCCTCGGCTCGGTGGGCGAGC
>JANOBL010000581.1:0-1889 GCA_031411635.1 Betaproteobacteria bacterium | reverse complement strand
GCATCGGCATCCGGCTGGAGGTTGACCATGTGGTGGCCTACAAGCGTGAGACCGTGGTCGAAGCCGCCGCCCCGGCTGCCGCCAACTCTGCGGCCTGAACCAGCGCCGCTCTGCGCCGCAGGTAATCGATGCCTGGCGCCAGCGCGCCGTGCCAAAACTGCGCCAGCTTGTCGCGGTTGGCGCTGACTGCACACAGCGGATCAAAGCCAGGCGCATTGCCGCCTTCGTCACCATCACGATCGCCGCACACCGTGTGCACCAGCGCGTCCAGAAACGGCTGGTAAAACGCCTGCGGGATGCGGCCATGCGATTCGGCAATGCGGCTCAGCACATTGGGCTCGGTCAGGTGGTCACTCTGCTGGCGGAAGGCAAACAGCAGCAGCACCGCCTCTTTGAGCATGCGGTGCTGGCGCGCCCACTGCGCCGCATCAAACCCCTGAAAAAAAGCTGCGGCACCTGGGCAGCGCTGCATGAACCGGTCGTAAAAACCCCGAAAAAACCGCGCATCAAAATCCGGCAACGCAGCGCAGCGCCGGTAGCTGTCGCGCGCGATCACCAGGCCCAGATCGTCCATCAAGTCGGTCTCGGCCAGTGCGTCCTGCAGGCTGGCAAAACGCTGCGCCGGCTGGCGCGCGGCCATGCGCGCCACCAGCGTGGCCAGGCGCTGCGGGCACAGCGCACGCCGCTCGGTGATGCTGGGCAGTGGCTTGAAGGCGGCCAGCCGGTCGGTCAGCAGCCGCTCGGGCCGGGGCACGGTGACCGGCAGCTCGCCGGTGGCCATCTCGTAGCTCAGCACGCCCAGCATGTACTGGTCGCCGAGTTGCGGCTGGCCATTTTCAAACTCGGTGTCAAAGTGGTCAGGCACCAGGTAGGCCAGGTCTTCCAGGTCTTCGGCCGATGCGCTTTGCCCGGCTGCTGCCTGCTGGCCCAGCCGCGCCAGCAGATCGCGCACCTTCTGCTCGTCGCGTGCACGGTCGCGTTTGCGGCCCACCGGCAGCACAAACGGCTCGTTTTTTTCGTCCAGCATGATGTTGGACGGTTTCAGGTTGCCGTAGGTCACACCACGCGCATGGGCGCCGGCGATGGCCCCGGCCACACGCTGGAACACATGACGCAGCGTCTGCACCGGCAGGCCCTGTGGATGCTCCCGGATCAAGGCCTTCAGCGTCTTGCCGCCCACATGCTGAACCACGCAGTAGGCGTTTTCGCCATCGGCCGCAGCGTCGTAGATGTTGATGAAGTTGGGCTCTTCGGAGGTGCGGATGCCATCGCGCACATCGCTCATGAAAGCCTGGCGCTGGCCCTGGTCGCGTGGCACCTTGATCGCGACGTTGCGCTTCAGCACCTGGTCGTGCGCCGCATACACCGTGCACCGGTTGCCGGCGCCGATGCGTTGGCCCAGCGTATAGCGTGGCGCCAGGCGCTGTGCCAGCTCGGCCCACACCGGGTCTACCGCGCTCAGCATCTGGTGGCGGATCAGCGCGCGCACTTGCTGCAGCGCCTCGTCGCTGCAGCGGCCCGGCTCGGCCGGCAGCCGGCGGTTGAAGCCCACGCCGGCCTGCAACTCGGCCAGGCTGGGCCAGGCCTGCACCGTCTTGCGGTCCACCCCCACCGCCACCCAGACGATGCGCAGCCTGGCCGCAGCGGCCTGGGCCAGGATCGCCGGCAACTCCCGCTGCGCGATGAACTCGGATTGCAAAAAGTGCTTGCTGACCAGCAGCACCGCCACCGTGGAGTTGGCCAGGCGCTGGTCGATCTGGTCGCGCCAGCGCTCGCCGGCGCGGATGCGGGCATCGGTCCAGATCTGGCAATCGCCAAACGGCGTGTCCAGGCTGTCGCCAAACAGCCGCTCGCGCCAGGCCGCATCGTGGTGGCTGTAGCTGACGAAG
>JANOBL010000580.1:0-7412 GCA_031411635.1 Betaproteobacteria bacterium | reverse complement strand
CTTGCGGCCGGGTGCCGGCCAGCTCGGCGCTACTCAGCTCGGCCAGTAAGCGGCGCCACAGCGCGGCTTGCCAGCGCTGGTCGGCCGGGATGCCCGCCGCCGCAGCGTTGGGACCGGGCAGCAAGTCTTGGCCCGCGCCCCAGGCCTGCAGCCAATCGGCGCGGTAGACCTGGTACTGGTCAAACAGATCGGCCAGGCGCTGCGCCAATTGCAGCCGGCGCTCGGCGCCCTGCCCGTGCAGAAAACCGCCCACCGGCTCAAAACCGGGCTGCGACATCAGCCCCGGCAGCAAACGCATCAAGCGCCAGGTGAGCACATCCTTGTCCAGCGCCGACTGCACTGGCACGGCCGCAGGGCCCAGCATTTGCCGGTAGCTGCGCCACAAAAAGCGCGCCGGCAACTCCACCCGGGCCCCGGCGCACAGGCCTTGGTGGCGGGCCAGCGCCATCTTCAGCCATTCGGCCGCGCCGTTGCTCTGCACCAGAAACACCTCTTGCTCCAGCGGCGCCAGCGGGCTGCGGCCCAGCCATTCAAAAACGGCTTCGGTCAGCAGCTCCAGCCGGTTGCCGTGCAGCACCAGCAGGCCGGGTTGCAGCGACTGGGTCATGCCGGTTGCGCGGCGCGCATCGCGTCGATCGCGCGCGGCGCCACACCCAGATCGCGCCAGGCCTCGGGGTGGCAGCTAAACAGCAGGATCTGGTGCCGGGTGGCGGCGTCGAACAGCATGCGTTTCATGCTTTGCAGCCGTGCAGCGTCGCTGTGCACCAGCGCATCGTCCAGGATGATCAGCGTGGGCCGGCCGGCTTGCTGCAGCAGATCGGCATAGGCCAGGCGGCTGATCAGCGCCATCTGCTCGCGGGCGCCGAAGCTCAGTGCGTCGAAGGGGGCGGCTTCGCCGCCACTGGTGCTTGAACCGGTTGTCAGGACACCCGGCCGCCACAACGGGCCAGGCGCCAGGTGCTCGTCCAGCTCAATGCGGCTGGCGGCAAAAAGCAGCGGCAGGTAATGGTTGAGCCGGGTCTGCAGCGGCGCTTGCAGGCGCTGGATCACCGCTTGGCGCCGCTCTTCCATCAGTCGCACCAGCAGGGCCAGCGCACCGGCGCGGCGGCCCAGCTCGGCCTGGCGCCGGTCCAGCCGAAGCTGCGCTGCACGTGCCTCGGCCAGCAGCTCTTCCAGGCCCTGGGTGCCAGCCTCTTCCAGCCGGGCCTGCAGCTTCAGCCGCTCGTCTTTGCGCTGGGCATAGGCCTGGGCGGATTGTTGGGCGCTGCGGCGTAGCCGGTCTGCATCCTGCTGCAGGAGCTGCGGTTGCAGGGCTTGCAACTCATGCTGGCGCTGGCCGATGGACAACTGCAGCGCTGCGCGTTGGCCCAGCACCTGCTGCAGGCTTTGCTGGTGCTGGGCCAGCGCTTGCTGCGTCTCGGGCGCGGACAGTTGTTGTGCCAACCGGGCCAGTTCGGCTTGTTGATGGTCGGCGTCGGCGCGGGCCCGCAGTTGGGTGGCCTGGGCCAGTTGCAAACTGTCACGGGCTTGCGTCAACGCATCGCCCGCTGATTTCAAGCTGCGCTCGGCCGGGGCCAGCGTCAACACCGGCCCAGCGGGTGGCGGTGGCAGCAGCGTGAGCTGGGCCGTGACATCGGCCAGGCGCTGCAGCAAGGTGGCGGTTTCTGCCGCCAAGGCTTCCAGCCCGGCCGGCGCCCCTTGATCAAACAAGGCTTGTTGGCCTTGCAGCGCCTGCTTGGCGTCCTGATGCCGCTGCTGCTTGAGTTCGGCCTCGCCCGGATTGGCCAGCCCCAGGCGCCGCAGCAAGGCTTGCTGCGCGGCCGCCAAATCGCTGCTGCGGGTGGCCAGGCCGGCCAGATCATCACCGCCCGGCGTGATCGTGAGCTGGCCCACTTGCGGGATCAACCACAGCGCCGGCTGCAGCAGCAGCCGTTCGCCCTCGCCTTGCAGCCGCTCGCCATCGACGGTGATGGCCTGGCCCGGCGCCAGCGCATAACGCACCCGTGTGGCCACGGCTTGTTGGCGGATGTGCAGCTCGCGCAGCGTCTCCACCTGGCTGCGCAAGGCTTTGAGATCGGCGGCGGCGATGGTGGTGGTGGCCACGGTCTTGCGCAAATCCACCAGACGGTCGGACTGCGCACGGGCCTGGGCCAGCGCCTGCTGCAATTGCCCACTGCGCTGCTGCCAGTCGGCGCTTTGCTGCAGCAGCGATTGGCGCAGGCCCTCTTGCCGCGCCAGCGCCAGCACGGCTTGCGCCTGGCCATGCTCAGCGCTGGCCAGCGTCAGCCGTTGCTGGGCCGGTGCCAGTGCGTCCGCCGCCGCCTGGGCTGCTGCCTCGGCCTGCTGGCAGGCCAGGCGGCGCTGATCAAGCTGTTGGGCCAAGGCCGCGTCACGCTCGGCCTGGGCTTGCAGCAGCGCCAATTGCTGGTCAAGCTGCGCCAGCAAGGCCTGGTCGGCCTCGATCTGCTGCAGCGTGCGCCGCACGCCCGCCAGTGCGGCTTCGGCCTGCTGGGTCTGGGCCTCCAGCGTGGCCCAGGGGCGCTCCAACTCGTCGCTGGTGATCTCCTGCTGCACAGCACCCAGCCGGTCCACGGCTGCGCGGTAGGCGTCGGTCTTGGCCTCCAGCGCCAGCACCTCGGTGCGCAAGGCCTCGCGTTGGGCGATCAACTCGGCATACAGCAGACGCGGCCGGCCGGTGCTGGTGAGCAGCTTGTCGTGCTCGGTGCGCACCTGGGCCAGCACATCGTCACCGGCGGTGCTGGTCACCTCGCCCAACGAGGCGGTCAGCGCGTTGCGCAAATGGTCGGTGGCATGGCCCACCGCCGCATGGATTTCATGCCCGCTGCCTTGCGCTATCCACAGCAAACCGGGAATGCCCCAGTGCTCGGGTTTGCTGGCGCCCTTGGCGGCAAATTCGAAGCCAAACAGCTTCGCCAAATGGGTCTCAGCGTCGTCGTTTTCGAGCTTGCGGCCGTCGATGTGCAGCTCGCAGCGCTTGCGCTGCAAAAAGCTCTTGCGCAGCCGGTAGGCCCGGCCCTGGATCTCAAAATCCAGCTCGATGCTGGGCGCAGCGCTGCTGTCGGCCCAAGGCTGCAGATCGGCCACCGCGCTGGAGCGGTAGCGCTCAAAAAACGCCGCGCGCAAGGCCCGCACCAGCGTGCTTTTGCCACTCTCGTTGGGGCCGGTGAACAGGTTCAGGCCAGCGTTGAAATCGGCAATCTCAAACGGTTGCTGAAACTGCCGCAACTGGCTGATGCGCAGGCGCTGCAGCTTCATGCGGCGCCCGCAGCAGCGGCATCGGTCTGGCGCACGGCCAGCAGCCCGGTCAGGATGGCCAGCGCCTCGTGGGCCAGCGCCGCATCGTCGCCCGCCTCGCCGCTGCGCAATGCGGCCAGCACCTCGCCCAGGTAGCCATCGGCCTGCAAGCTGGCGATGTCGTCGTCGGTAGGGGCCAGGGCCAGGCCGGTTTCGTCGACGACCAGGCAACGCGCACGGCCTTGGGTTTGGCCCAGCAGCGCATGCAGGCGCTGGTGGCTGGCCAGGCTCAGTGCGCCGCGCAGCGTGAGCTGCAGCACATCAGCGGCGTCCACGCTGGCCAGGCGCTCGGCCAGCAGGTCAATGTCGCTGGCAAGCTGCAGCGGCTGGTCCCAAAGCTGCCAGCGGTACTGGCCCACCGCGTGGTGGGTGACTTGCGGCATCGCGCCGGGTGCGTCGATCTCCACCTCCAGCACCCCGCCCGGATCGTTGTCCTTGAAGCGATCGGGCTCGGGCGTGCCGCTGTACCAGGTGCGCACATCCACCTGTTTGCAGCCATGCCAATCGCCCAGCGCCAGGTAGTCCAGCCGCGCACGCCGGGCCCGGTCTGGCGCGATCGGGTTCATCGCATCGATGCCCTCGGCCAGCAGCCCTTGCACACTGCCATGGGCCAGGCCGATGCGCAGCAGGCCAGGCGGTGTTTCAAGCGCATCAAAAGCCTCGGTCAAGTCCGCGTAGGTGTGGCGCTGGGTCAGCGGCGCAGCCAGGATGGCCAGGCCGATGGCCGGCAGCAGGCACACACCTGCTTGCTCGATCACCTGCAGCGGCGGCGCCACGCAGCCCAGCCGGCGCGCGCGGGTCCAGACACTTTCGCTCAGCGCGGCATCGTGGTTGCCGGGGATCAGCACCCAAGGGCCGGCAAAGCCCTGCATCGCGTTGAACAGTCGGCGCACCGTGCGGTCCGACACCGTCTGCGCATCAAACACATCACCGGCCACCAGCACAGCGTCCACCTGGCGCTGGCTGGCCAGAAGCGCGATGCGCTCAACCACCGTGAACCGGGCCTCGGCCAGCGGCACCGCGTCCTCGGGCGCAAAGCTGCCGTACTGGCGGCCGATCTGCCAATCAGCGGTGTGCAGAAAGCGTGGCATGCGGGTCCGAATCAACGGCAACAACAAAACAAAACGGGCTGGCTGACTGAGCAACCAACCCGTTGATTGTGATTAAACGCGGTTATGCAATTTGGAGGCGCGACCCGGAGTCGAACCGGGCTGGACGGATTTGCAATCCGTTGCATAACCGATTTGCTATCGCGCCTCGGTGGAAAACTGTTTGCTCTGACAAAAATGGGAAGCCTCGGCTTCCCATTTTTTTTGACATGTACTGGGACGCCTCGGCTTCCCATTTTTTTGACATGTACTGGGACGCCTCGGCTTCCCATTTTTTTCGAATCTGGAGCGGGAGAAGAGTCTCGAACTCTCGACCTCAACCTTGGCAAGGTTGCGCTCTACCAACTGAGCTACTCCCGCATGAGTCTTCGCTTTTTTAACCACCTGCGTATTCAGCGAAGCCCGCATTCTATACCGGCTTTTTGGGCCCCGGCAAGCAGGCCGCCGGCAATATTTCAGTGCGGCAAGGCGTCCGATGCGCTCAGCCCGGCGGCCACCTCGGCCTTGGGTGCGTCCACCTTGGCCACCACGGGCTCGTCGTCGGGCAGCGGCACTGGCATGGTTTCCAGCGCCACTTCCAGCACCTGGTCGATCCAGCGCACCGGCACGATTTCCAGATGGTTCTTGACGTTCTCCGGGATGTCCTGCAAGTCCTTGACGTTTTCTTCCGGGATCAGCACAGTCTTGATGCCACCCCGGTGCGCCGCCAGCAGCTTTTCTTTCAGGCCGCCGATGGCGGTGACTTCACCGCGCAAGGTGATTTCACCGGTCATCGCCACCCCGGCCTTGACCGGGATGTTGGTCAGCGCCGAGACAAAAGCGGTGGTCATCGCGGCACCGGCGCTGGGCCCGTCCTTGGGCGTGGCGCCATCGGGCACGTGGATGTGGATGTCGCGCTTCTCGAACATCTCGTCCTTGATGCCCAGCCGCCGCGCCCGGCTGCGCACCACCGAGCGCGCCGCCTCGACCGACTCTTTCATCACATCGCCCAGCGAGCCGGTGCGAATGATGTTGCCCTTGCCCGGCATCATGGCCGATTCGATCGTCAGCAGATCGCCGCCCACCTCGGTCCAGGCCAGGCCCACCACCTGGCCAACCTGGTTTTTCTTCTCGGCGCGGCCGTAGTCAAACTTGCGCACACCGAGAAAATCGTTCAGGTTCTCGGCGGTGACGATCACCTTGCCAGCCACCTTTTTCAGCAGGATGCTTTTCACCGTCTTGCGGCAGATCTTGCTGATCTCGCGCTCCAGCGAGCGCACACCGGCCTCGCGGGTGTAGTACTGGATGATGCCGCGGATGGCGGATTCGGTGATCTCCATCTCGTCGTCTTTGATGCCGTTGTTTTTGGCCTGCTTGGGCGCCAGGTAGCGCTGCGCGATGTTGACCTTTTCGTCCTCGGTGTAACCGGCCAAGCGGATCACTTCCATCCGGTCCAGCAGCGCTGGCGGGATGTTCATCGAGTTCGACGTGGCGATGAACATCACGTCCGACAGATCAAAATCAACCTCGACGTAATGGTCGCTGAAGGTGTGGTTCTGCTCTGGGTCCAGCACTTCCAGCAAGGCCGACGACGGATCACCGCGAAAATCCATGCCCAGCTTGTCGATCTCATCCAGCAGGAAGAGTGGATTTCGCACCCCCACTTTGGTCAGGCTTTGCAACACCTTGCCCGGCATCGAGCCGATGTAGGTGCGGCGGTGGCCGCGGATCTCGGCCTCGTCTCGCACACCGCCCAGGGCCATGCGCACAAACTTGCGGCCGGTGGCGCGCGCCACGCTTTGGCCCAGCGAGGTCTTGCCCACACCCGGGGGCCCGACCAGGCACAGGATCGGCGCCTTGACCTTGTCCACCCGCTGCTGCACCGCAAGGTATTCCAGGATGCGTTCCTTGACCTTGTCCAGGCCGTAGTGGTCTTCGTTCAGCACTTCCTCGGCCAGCGGCAGGTCGTGCTTGACCTTGCTCTTCTTGGCCCAGGGCAGGCCCACCAGCGTGTCGATGAAGTTGCGCACCACGGTGGCCTCGGCCGACATCGGTGACATCAGCTTCAGCTTCTTCAGCTCGCTGTCAGCCTTTTTCTTGGCCTCTTTGGACATCTTGGCAGCTTCGATCTTCTTCTCGAGTTCTTCAAGATCGGCGCCTTCTTCACCGTCGCCCAACTCTTTCTGGATCGCCTTGACCTGCTCGTTCAGGTAGTACTCGCGCTGGCTTTTTTCCATCTGCCGCTTGACGCGGCCGCGGATGCGCTTTTCCACCTGCAGGATGTCAACTTCGTGCTCCAGCAACTCCAGCAGCTTTTCCAGCCGCTTGGCGATCACAAACAAGTCCAGCACCGATTGTTTGGCTTCCAGCTTCAGCGGCAGGTGCGCGGCGATGGTGTCGCCCAGGCGGCCCGGATCGTCGATGCCGGCGATCGACGTGAGGATCTCGGGCGGGATTTTTCTGTTCAGCTTGACGTACTGGTCAAACTGCTGGGTGACGGCGCGGCGCAGGGCCTCGACCTCGCTCCGGGTCTCGGTCTCCGGCGGGACCGGGGTCACCTCGGAGACGAAGTACTCGCCGTTGTCGGAAACGCTGTGCGTGGTGGCGCGCTGCACACCCTCGACGAGCACCTTCACCGTGCCGTCGGGGAGCTTGAGCATCTGCAGGATCGACGAGACGCAGCCGACCTCGAACATGTCGTCGGGCTTGGGCTCGTCCTTGCCGGCGGCCTTCTGCGCGACCAGCATGATCTGCCGGCCGGCCTCCATCGCCACCTCGAGCGCCTTGATCGACTTCGGCCGACCGACGAACAGCGGGATGACCATGTGCGGGAAGACGACCACATCACGCAGCGGCAACAGCGGCAGGGTGATCTCTTCGGCAGGCAAAACGGGGTGTCCGGACATGGAGGAATCCTCTCTTTCTCAAGCCGATCTGAGGGCTCGAGCATTCATTGCAAGGCGCCGCGGCATGATCTGCCCCGACGGCGTACCCGGACTGATGGAAGCG
>JANOBL010000579.1:0-8275 GCA_031411635.1 Betaproteobacteria bacterium | reverse complement strand
GACGGGTTGGTGCCGCGCAGCACGGTGATCCTGGGCCTGGGCAGTGTGGCCGGTGGCCTGGCCCAGGGCAGCGAAACACTGTCCAAGCTGGCAGGCTTGCTGGGCGACCCGGAGCCTCACCCCGGCCTGACGCTGCGCAGTGCCACGGCCGAGAACCTGGCCGTGCCCGAGCCCGGCACGCTGGCCTGTGTGCTGGCGGCGTTGGCGGTGTTGGGGGGGCTGCGCTGGCGGCGTCGGCGTTGAGGCCGCCAGCAGCCGGGCCTACCCCATCATCCCCTTCATCCCGCCCATGCGTTTCATCATCTTCATCAGGCCGCCGCCCTTCATCTTTTTCATCATGCCCTGCATCTGCTCAAACTGATTGAGCAGCCGGTTCACCTCTTGCACCTGCACGCCGGCACCGGCGGCCACGCGGCGCTTGCGGCTGGCTTTGAGCAACTCGGGCTTGCGCCGCTCCAGCGCGGTCATCGAGTGGATGATGCCCTCCATGCGCCGCACATCACGCTCGGCCTTGTCCAGGTCCACCTTGCCGGCCTTGGCCGTCATCGCGCTGGGCAGCTTGTCCATCAGGCCCGACAGGCCGCCCATCTTTTTCATCTGCGAGAGCTGCATCAGAAAGTCGTTCAGGTCAAACGCATCGCCTGACTTGACCTTGTCGGCCAGCTTTTGCGCGGCGCCAAAATCGACGTTCTGCTGCACCTGCTCCACCAGCGCAACGATGTCGCCCATGCCCAGCACACGGCCAGCATGGCGCTCGGCATCAAACACCTCCAGGCCGTCGATCTTTTCGGACACACCGGCAAACTTGATCGGCGCGCCGGTGATGGCCCGCACCGACAGCGCCGCACCGCCGCGCGAGTCGCCGTCCAGCTTGGTCAGCACGATGCCGGTGAGCGGCAGCGCCTCCTTGAAAGCCTTGGCGGTGTTGATCGCGTCCTGGCCTTGCATTGCATCAACGACAAACAGCGTCTCGATCGGCTTGAGCGTGGCATGCAGATCGCGGATCTCGGCCATCAGCACTTCATCGATCGCCAGCCGGCCGGCGGTATCGACCAGCAGCACGTCAAAGTAGTGGCGCCGCGCGTGGTCGATCGCGGCCAGCGCGATGTCGTGCGGTTTTTGCTCGGGCGTGGAGGGGAACCACTCGGCACCGGCCTGGCGCGTCACGGTTTTCAACTGTTCGATGGCGGCCGGGCGGTAGACGTCGGCCGAGACGGTCAGCACTTTTTTCTTGCGCTTTTCGATCAGGTACTTGGCCAGCTTGGCGGTGGTGGTGGTCTTGCCGGCGCCTTGCAGGCCGGCCATCAGGATCACCGCCGGCGGCTGGGTGACCAGGTTCAGGTCGGCCACGCCCTCGCCCATCGTTGCAGCCAGCTCTTTGTGCACCACGCCCACCAGCGCCTGGCCGGGGTTGAGCGATCCCACCACCTCGGTGCCCAGCGCTTTGTCCTTGACGCGGGTGATGAAGTCGCGCACCACCGGCAGTGCCACGTCGGCCTCCAGCAAGGCCATGCGCACCTCGCGCAGCATGTCGGCCACGTTGCTGTCGGTGATACGGGCCTGGCCACGCATCGTCTTGACGAGGCGTGACAGGCGGTCAGAAAGGGTCGAGGCCATCGTCGTGGCGGGCAGCACATTGGGTGCTGGCCGCGAAAGTACACTGTCGCGAATGATTCTATCGTTCGCTCCCAGCAGCTCTTTGGGCCCGGCGGCGCTGGGGCTGGCCTTGCTGGCGGTGCTGGCCTACGGCGTGGCGGCATGGCCGGCGTCCCCCACCTCGCGCCTGAGCACACCGGCGCTGGCGCTGGGCTGGTTGCTGCATGCGCTGCTGCTGGTGTTGGACATCGCCGGCTGGGGCCGCGACCAGCCCGGGGCCCGGCTGGGCTTTGGCCCGGTGCTGTCTCTCACCGTGTGGCTGGTGCTGGCGGTGCACACGGTGGAAAGCCGCTTTGTGCCGCTGCCGGCGGTGCGCCGGGTGCTGGCTTTCAATGGCGCAGTGGTGGTGCTGCTGGCCTGGGCCTTTCCGGGCGAGGTGCGTCCGGCAGTCAGCGCCTGGGCCCCGCTGCATTGGGTGTTGGGTGTGGCCTCGTATGCGTTGTTTGGCGCGGCGGTGCTGCATGCCACGATGCTGGATTCGGCCGAGCGGCGGTTGCGCACACTGGCGCTGCCGGGTGCGCTGGCCAGTGGTGGGGCTGCACGTGGCCCGATGGGCCTGCCGTTGCTGCGGCTGGAGCGTTTGACCTTCCGCTTTGTCGAGGCCGGCTTTGTGGTGCTGACGCTGGCCTTGCTGCTGGGTGGCTTTACCGTGGCGCGTTGGCGCTGGGATCACAAATGGGTGTTCTCGCTGCTGGGCTGGGCGGTGTTTGCCGCGCTGCTGGTGGGCCGGCAATGGCGCGGCTGGCGCGGCCGGCGCGCCACGCGCTGGCTGTATGTGGGCGCGGCGCTGCTGCTGCTGGCGTATGTGGGATCGCGCTTTGTGTTCGAGGTGGTGCTGGGCCGCAGCGCTGGCTGAAGCCAATGCGCTTGAACAGGACAACATGAAATACCTGCTGGTGCTGTTGGTGGTGGGCCTGGGGCTGTGGATGCTGATCAGCCGGGCGCGTTTGGGCCAGCGCAAGCCGCCGTCGTCCCAAGCCCCCAAGACCGGGCCGTTGGCGATGGTGCAATGCGCCCACTGCGGGCTGCACCTGGCGGCCACCGAGGCCTTGCCCGAGGGCTCGCGGCTGTACTGCAGCGATGCGCACCGCCGGCTGGGCCCGGCTGCCAACCCACCGCCCGGCCCTTCGCCCTGAGGCCGGTGGCGCTGCCGACTGCCGATCCGGCATGAGCATCCGCAGCGAACGCCGGGGCGCTGACCGGCGCCGGTCCGACCGGCGCGCGCCGCCCCGGTCCACCTCCGACGAAGCCTGGCTCAGCGCCTGGGGCGACCCGTCTCGTTCACGCAGCGCCAAGGCGGCGGGCGGGGTCGACACCACCGCTGAAAGCACCACCGGAAGCACCAACGAAAGCACCACCGACAGCAGCGCCGGCAGCGACAGCAGCGTGCTCGCCCGCGAGGCAAAACGCCTGGTCGGCACCGAAGGCGCCGCGCTGCCACGCATCTTGCGCACCTACGTGGCGGCGCGCGCTGCGCTGGGGCTGGCGCTGGTGCTGGTGCCGTGGCTGACCTCGCTGGCCGGCGGCCACCTGCCGTTGCCGTTGTTGGCGCTGTGCCTGGTGTATGCCGGGCAGGCGGTGTCGATGTGGCTGTTGCACGAGCCGGCGCCGGATCGCCCGATGCCCGATCGCCATACCCCCGACCATTTGCTGCCGCGCCAATGGCTGTGGACCATCGGTGTCGACCTGCTGGTGTTTTCAATGCTGCGGCTGGTGGATCCACTCAGCCAGCTCAACTACGCCGCGTTGCTGGTGCTGCCGGTGCTGATGTCGGGTGTGCTGACGCAGCGCCGCGTGGCACTGGGCACGGCGGCCGGTGTGGCCTTGCTGCTGCTGCTGGGCGTGTGGCGGGTGGCCGATGCCGGAGGGGAGGTGCTGCCGCAGCTCTCGCAGGCCGGGCTGGCCGGTGCCGGGCTGTTTTTGGTCACCTTGCTGGCCAGTGAGCTGGCGCAGCGCCTGGCGCGCGAGGAGCGCATGGCGCGCAGCAGCCTGGAGATGGCGCGCCAGCAAACGCTGCTGAACCGGCTGGTGATCGAGGAGATGGCCGACGGTGTGCTGGTGATGGACCGGCGCGGCCGGGTGCGCGCCATCAACCCGGCCGCCCGGGCCTTGCTGGGCGCCGTGGGCCAGGCGATGGTGGTGCCATCGCCGCTGGCCGATCAACCGGGCTTGCAAGCCCTGCACCAGGCGCTGGAGCAGGCCTATTTGCAGGGGAGCTGGCCGGCCTCGGCGCGTGAGATCCGGCTCGATGCCGGTGAGGGCGAAGAACGCTCGCTGCAGGTGCGGGCGCGCTTTACCCGGCGCGCCGGCATCGCGGCCGACGACACCCCGCCCGAGGACATCTGCGTGCTGTTTTTGGAGGACATCCGCGCGGTGCAGGCCCGGGCCCGGCAGGACAAGCTGGCGGCCATGGGCCGCATGTCGGCCGGCATTGCGCACGAGATCCGCAACCCGCTGGCCGCCATCGGCCAGGCCAATGCGCTGCTGCTGGAGGATGCCTTGCCGGCGCCGCAACACCAGTTGGCCGGCATCGTGGCCGACAACGTGCGCCGCCTGAAACGCATCGTTGACGACGTGCTGGCAGTGGCGCCCGGCACACCGACTGAGCCCGGCGTGATCGATGCGGTGGCCGAGGTGGCGCAGATCTGCGAGGACTGGCGCTACGCCGCGCCGGCCGAGCTGCGTGGCATCGAGCGCCTGGGCTGCGATCTGCCGTCGGCGGCCATGCCGGTGCAGTTTGATGCCGAGCATTTGCGCCGGGTGCTGATCAACCTGCTTGACAACGCCGGCCGGCACGCCAGCCTGCTGCCCGGCGCGCTGCGCCTGAAGCTGACCAGCGGTGTGCTGCCTGGCACGGTGCGGCTGATGCTGGCCAGCGATGGCCCGGCGATCCCGCCCGATGTAGAGCGGCATCTGTTTGAGCCCTTCTTCTCCACCCGCAGCCGGGGCAGTGGCCTGGGCCTGTACATTTGCCGCGAGCTGTGTGAGCGCCATGGCGGCAGCATCGAGTTTGGCCTGGCGCCACCCGGTGCGCGGCACCGCAATGTGTTCAGCGTGACACTGCGCAGCCAGCCCGTCACTTGATGTCTCTCCACCCCCGCAATGCCCACCCTGACCGCCCCTTTCAGCCTGCTGGTGGTGGATGACGAGCCCGACCTGCGCACGCTTTACGAGCTGAGCTTGCTGCGTGAGGGTTATGACGTGGACAGCGCCGGATCGGTGGCCGAAGCGCTGGCCCGGCTGGCCGAGCGTTGTTACAGCGCGGTGATCACCGACATGCGGTTGCCCGATGGCAGCGGGCTGGATTTGTTGCGTTGGCTGGAATCGACCGCGCGGCCTGAAAAAGCCATCGTCATCACCGCCTACGGCTCGGCCGAAAACGCGGTGGAGGCCTTGAAGGCCGGCGCCTTTGATTACCTCACCAAGCCGGTGGACCTGCGCCAGTTCCGCACCGTGGTGGCGTCGGCGCTGGGCCGCAGTGCCGGCCCGGGGCCGGCAGCCAAGCCGGCCGCAGCGGCACGCGGCGGGGTGGCCAGCAGCGCGCCGGCCGCCGTTGAACGCGCGCTGCCGGGCCAGCATGCCGCGCTGCAGCGCCTGGTGGGCAGCACGCTGGCGATGCAGCAGGTGCGGGCACTGATCGAGCGTGTGGCGCGTGGCATGGCGCCGGTGATGGTGCAGGGGGAATCGGGCACCGGCAAAGAGCTGGTGGCGCGCGCACTGCACGAGGTCAGCAGCCGGGCCGAGTTGCCGTTTATCGCGGTCAATTGCGGCGCCATCCCCGAGCAATTGCTGGAGGCCGAGTTTTTTGGCTACCGCAAAGGTGCGTTTTCGGGGGCCTCTGAAGACCGGCATGGCTTCTTCCAGGCCGCCCAGGGTGGCACGCTGTTTCTCGACGAGATCGGCGACTTGCCGCTGGCGATGCAGAGCAAGCTGCTGCGTGCGATCCAGGAGCGCTCGGTGCGCCAGATCGGCGCAATCAGCGAGCAGCCGGTCAATGTGCGCATCGTCAGCGCCACCCACAAAGACCTGGCGGCCGAGGTGCATGAAGGCCGCTTTCGGCAAGACCTGTACTACCGCCTCAACGTGATCCAGGTCCGCTTGCCCGCGCTGCGCGAGCGGGTGGACGATCTGGGGCCGATCTGCAGCGCGGTGCTGGCCCGCATTGCCAAGGAGGCCGGCGTGTCGCCGCCGCCGCAGCTTTCCGATGACGCGCTGGCGCACCTGTCGCGCTATGCGTTTCCGGGCAATGTGCGCGAGCTGGAAAACCTGCTGCACCGCGCCGTCACCTTGGCCGATGGGGAACTGATCACCGGCGACGACCTGGGCCTGGGCGACGAGCCCACCAGCGACAGCGGCTGGATGGCGCTGGACATTGCGCCAGCGCCTGCCGCACCGGTACCCGCACCCCCGGCCGGCCTGGCCTTGCCAGCCGATCTGGTGGAGCACCTGGACCGCGTGGAGCGCGACATCATCACCTTGGCGCTGGAGCGGCACCGCTACAACCGCACCGCCGCGGGCAGCAGCCTGGGCTTGTCGCTGCGGCAGATGCGCTACCGCATGGCGCGGCTGGGCATCCAGATCGGTGAGCATGGGCCGGATTGAGGACCATGCGCAAGCGCATGGGCGCTGGCGCCAAGGCTGGTGGAGTGGTGCACGGCGCCTCAGCTCGCCCAACTTCGGCCCCCGGCCGGCCGGTGTGGTGGTGGACTTGGTGGTGCTGCATTCGATCAGCCTGCCACCCGGGGTGTATGGCGGTGATGCGATCGAGCGGCTGTTTACCAACCGGCTGGAAGTCAGCGCCCACCCGTACTTTCAGCAGATCAGCGGCCTGCAGGTCTCGGCGCATTTTTTGATCCGGCGCGATGGGCAGTTGCTGCAGTTTGTCGGCTGCGACCAGCGTGCCTGGCATGCCGGCCAATCCACCTGGCGGGGCCGCGACAACTGCAACGATTGGTCGATCGGCATCGAGCTGGAAGGCCTGGAAGGCGGTCTCTTCGAGCCAGCCCAGTACCAGGCCCTGGTGCGCTTGTTGCAAGCCCTGCAGCGCCGCTACCCGGTGCGTGAGCTGGTGGGCCACGAGCATGTGGCGCCAGGCCGCAAACAAGACCCCGGGCCGGGCTTTGATTGGGCCGCGCTTGCAGGCTGGCCCGGGTTGCCACCCACGTTGGCGGTGCTGGGCTGAGTTTGCTGCGAGCACACTACCGGTAGCGCTTTGGCAGTCGATTGGCACTAGATATAGTGGCCAGGCGTGCTATCCTGTGGTCTTGAAAGTGTCATCGGCCACGCTGCAGCGGCGGGCCGGTCGACAGTCCGGCAGGCGCAGCGACGCGGATTTTTACAGCGTTGGCCGCTTGCCCAGACACCCGGCGCCGCAGCGCCCAGCATCCAAAGGCACGGCGCACGCCACCATCCATTGAGGGGAATCCATGCAATCCACAAGCACCATCAGCCAACCCGCCACGGCCCTGCCACGCAGCAGCGCTGCGATGAACCCAGTGGCCAGTGCGTATGCCGGCTACCAGATCATCCGGCGCAACGGCTCGGTGGTGTCGTTTGAGCCCAACAAGATCGCGGTGGCGCTGATGAAGGCCTTCCTGGCGGTGCATGGCACCCAGGGCGCCGCATCGGCCAGCGTGCGCGAGACGGTGGACGCTTTGACCGAAAGCGTGGTGCGTGCGCTGCTGCGTTCACGCCCGGGCGGTGGCACCTTCCACATCGAGGATGTGCAAGACCAGGTGGAGCTGGGCCTGATGCGCGGCAGCCACCACGAGGTGGCCCGTGCCTATGTGCTGTACCGCGAGCGCCGCAGCCAGGAGCGCGCCCGCCAGGCGCAGCCGGTGTTGCCACAAACCCCGCTGCTGCATGTGATCGACGGTGGCCAGCGTGTGCCGCTGGACATGGCCAAGCTGCAAGGCCTGATCGAGTCCGCCTGCCAAGGCCTGGGTGCCGATGTCAAGGCCGAGCCGATCCTGGCCGAAACCCGGCGCAACCTGTACGACGGTGTGCCTATCGAAGAAGTGCACAAAGCCAGCATCCTGGCCGCCCGCACGCTGATCGAAAAAGAGCCGGCCTACACCCGCGCCACCGCCCGTTTGCTGCTGCACACGATCCGCAAAGACATCCTGGGCGAGGAGCTGACCCAGGACCAGATGGTGCAGCGCTACCCCGAGTACTTTCCGCAGTTCATCAAGCGTGGCGTGGTGGCCGAGTTGCTGGATCCGCGATTGCAGCAATACGACCTGGCCCGGCTGGGTGCGGCGCTGAAGCCCGAGCGTGATTTCCAGTTTGACTACCTGGGCCTGCAGACGCTGTTTGACCGCTACTTTCTGCACATTGACGAGCAGCGCATCGAGATGCCGCAGGCTTTTTTCATGCGCGTGGCCATGGGCCTGGCGCTGAACGAGATCGACCGCGAGGCGCGGGCGATCGAGTTCTACAACGTGCTGTCGTCGTTTGACTTCATGTCCAGCACGCCAACGCTGTTCAATGCCGGCTCGTTGCGCTCGCAACTCTCAAGCTGCTACCTGACCACGGTGGCCGACGACCTGGACGGCATCTACGAGGCCTTGAAAGAAAACGCTTTGCTCAGCAAGTTTGCCGGCGGCCTGGGCAACGACTG
>JANOBL010000578.1:0-1552 GCA_031411635.1 Betaproteobacteria bacterium | reverse complement strand
GATGGCCACCGGCACCCAGTTGTCTGCCAGCGCCGCGCTGCTGCTGCCGACGCTGCTGACCTGGCCGGCCGTGATGCCGGGTTGGCGCGATTGGTTGATGGCCAGCGCGATGGCGGTGCTGGCCTCGGGCCTGGCCTACCTGCTGTACTTTCGGCTGATCACCCGGGTGGGGCCCACCCAGGCCGCGTCGGTAACATTTCTGGTGCCGATCTTTGCCGCCAGTTGGGGGGCGCTGTTGCTGGACGAAGCGGTGACCGCGCCGATGCTGATCGGCGGTGCGGTGATCCTGGCCGGCACCGCGCTGGTACTGGGTTTGTTACCCCGTCAAGCCACACTGGCGCGCGCCTAAAATCTGCGGTTTTCCTTGCACAGCGAGTCAGCCTTGGGCGCCAACATTCTTCAGCAACTCCCTGCCGGCCAACGCGTCGGCATCGCGTTTTCCGGTGGCCTGGACACCAGTGCGGCGGTGCACTGGATGCGCGCCAACGGGGCGATCCCGTGCGCCTACACCGCGCACCTGGGCCAGCCCGACGAGGCCGATTACAACGAGATCCCCCGCAAGGCCAAGGCCTATGGCGCAGACATCGCCCGCCTGGTGGACTGCCGCAGTGCGCTGGTGGCCGAAGGCATCGCCGCGATCCAGTGTGGCGCCTTTCACATCAGCACCGGCGGTGCCACCTACTTCAACACCACGCCGCTGGGCCGGGCGGTGACCGGCACCGCACTGGTGGTGGCGATGCGCGAAGACGGGGTGGACATCTGGGGCGACGGCAGCACCTACAAGGGCAACGACATCGAGCGCTTTTACCGCTACGGCCTGCTGGCCAACCCGGCGCTGCGCATCTACAAACCCTGGCTGGACCAGCGCTTCATCGATGAGCTGGGTGGCCGCAAGGAGATGAGCGAGTACCTGATCAAGGCCGGTTTTGACTACAAGATGAGCGTGGAAAAAGCCTATTCCACCGACAGCAACATGCTGGGCGCCACTCACGAGGCCAAGAACCTGGAGTTTTTGAACGCCGGTGTGCACATCGTCAACCCGATCATGGGCGTGGCCTTCTGGCGCGACGATGTGCTGGTCAAGCCCGAGACGGTGAGCGTGCGCTTTGAAGAAGGCCAGCCGGTGGCGCTGAATGGCCAGGCCTTTGCCACCACAGTCTCGCTGTTTGAAGAAGCCAATCGCATCGGCGGCCGCCATGGCCTGGGCATGTGCGACCAGATCGAAAACCGCATCATCGAGGCCAAGAGCCGCGGCATCTACGAGGCGCCGGGCATGGCCTTGCTGCACATCGCCTACGAGCGGCTGGTGACCGGCATCCACAACGAAGACACGATCGAGCAGTACCGCAACAATGGCCGGCGTTTGGGCCGCCTGCTGTACCAGGGCCGCTGGTTCGACCCGCAATGCCTGATGCTGCGCGAGACCGCACAACGCTGGGTGGCGCGCGCGATCACCGGCGAAGTGACGCTGGAACTGCGGCGCGGCAACGACTATTCGATTCTGGACACCACCAGCCCGAACCTCACCTACCACCCCGAGCGGCTGACGATG
>JANOBL010000577.1:0-7678 GCA_031411635.1 Betaproteobacteria bacterium | reverse complement strand
CTGCGGTGCGGTGGGTGGTGGCATGTGCCAGGTTGAGGTTGGCACGGCCGCGCCCGCTGCGGCCAGGCCGTGCAGCAGCAGGTCGCTGATAACCCGGGCCAGCCGCTGGAAATCGCTGGTTTCGTAACGCGTGAGCCAGGCGCGCGACCACAGCAACTCGGCCAGCAGCAGATGGGTGCGGGCGTTGAGGGCGCGGTGATCGTCGTCATCGGCGGGCCCTTGCTGCGTGCGCAACAGCCGGCGCAAGCCGCGCCACATCTCGACATAGGCCGCAAACACCGGCCCGGCTAACGGCGATGGCAGCGCCCGCATGTCACCAAAAAATACCAGCGCCGGGTGGCGCCGGTCGGCCACATCGGCCATCAGCGTGATGAAGCCGTGCACCAGCGCCTGCACCCGCTGCGGCAGTGGGCCGGCCTGGGCGGCATCGCCGATCAGCGTGGCCAGCGCCGCGATGCTGCGCAGCAGGCAGGCGCAGACCAGGTCTTCTTTCTTGCGGTAGTAATAGGTCAGGCTGTTGGTGGCCAGGCCCACGCTGGCCGCCACCTCGGCCAGCGTGCCGGCCCGGATGCCACGCCGGTTGAACAGCCGGGCCGCGCCGTCCAGGATCAGCTCGCGCTTTTCGGCAAAGCGCAGCGTGGCGGCGGCGGGGGTGGCCAGCGTGGTGGCGGGGGTGGTCATGCCTTGGGCGCCAGTCCGTCCAGCAGCGCGGCAAAAGCCAGGGGCTGGTCCACCATCACATGGTGGTCGGCATCGGGCAGCTCCAGCACCGGGCTGCCGGCCGGCGCCAGCGACACCGCCAACGCCATCAGCTCCGGTGTGATCAGCCGCGAGCGGCCGCCGCGCACCAGGGTGACCGGGCAGCGCGCGGCGCGCAAATCGCGGTACGGCCGGCCAAAATCGAAGTGGCGGAACAAAAACGGGTCGAAGCGCCACACCCAGCCGGGCTGGCCATCGGGCCCGGCCACGGATTTCAGGCCCCGGCGCGCAATCACATCGGCGATACAGGGTTGATCACAGCCCTGTGGCGGCAAAAACCGGAAGCGCTGCAGCGCGTCGGCCAGGCTGGCATACACCCGCAGCGAGCGCGTTGTTCCGGTGCCGCGCCGGCTTCTGCCCGGCGCGTCGGACGGTGGCCGCAATGGGGTATCGACGATCACCGCGCGCGCCAGCCGATCACCAAAACGCGCTGCGGCATTCATCAGCGGAAAACCACCAAACGAATGTCCCACCACGGTGGGCAGCACCGCCGCCTGGAACAAGCCTGCGGCATCGGCCACCGCCATGGCCTCGTCGGCCCATTGCGCCACGCTGTACTGGGTGCGCCAGCCCGAGCCGCCCATGCCGGAGAAACTCATCGCCACCACGCGCCGGCCGCCGCGCAACAGCGGTGCGATAAAGCTGTACCAATCGGCATGCGCGCCATTGCCATGCAGCAGCAGCAAGCCGGGATCGCCCAAGCGGCCCCAGGCCAGGGTTTCGATGGGCGCACCGGCCACGCGCACCTCAAAGCGCTCGGGCTCATCGGCCAGCGCTTGCTGGAACCACGCTGGCGCTTCGGGAACCTGACCGGCAAACCCGGCCAGCGGTGGTGGAAAGTCGGCCCGGCGGGCGCGCGGCTGCGGCATCGCTGTGCGCTTGGCTGTCAGCGCCGCGCCGCCAGCGCCAACGTCAGCTCGTTGTGGCCTTGTGCGGCACCGCTGGCGGGTATTTGCTCGCCATTGCGGTCGCTGGCGTGGCCCCAGGCGGCGGCAAGCTGCTCGGGCACATCCGCGCCGCTGCCCAGGTGCAGGCCAGGTGTCAGCGTGATGTGCGCGGCCTCAAAACTGCCGGCACCGGCGCAGGCAATCGCCCGCGCGGGGGCATCCTGAGAGGCCAGCCACAGCATGGCCGGCACCACCGCCTCGGGTTGCAGCAGCGCCAGCATCTCGGGCGGCAGCAGGCCCTCGGTCATGCGGGTGGCGGCGGTGGGGGCCAGGCAGTTGACGCGGATGTCGCTTTTGGCGCCTTCAATCGACAAGGTTTGCATGAGCCCCACCAGCGCCATCTTGGCCGCACCGTAATTGGCCTGGCCAAAATTGCCGTACAGGCCGGACGACGAGGTGGTCATCACGATGCGGCCGTATTTTTGCGCTTGCATGATCGGCCACACCGCCTGGCTGCAATGCACTGCGCCCATCAAATGCACCTCGATCACAAGGCGGAAATCATCCATCCCCATCTTGGCAAAACTCTTGTCGCGCAGGATGCCGGCGTTGTTGACCAGGATGTCCACCCGGCCCCAGGCGGCCATCGCCTGCGCCACCATCGTGGCCACCGCTGCCGGGTCGGTGACCGACGCGTTATTGGCCAGCGCCTGGCCGCCGGCGGCGCTGACCTCATCGGCCACCGCCTGCGCATGGCCCAGGTCGTTGACCAGCACCCGCGCGCCGCGCGCGGCCAGCGCCAGCGCATGCGCCCGGCCCAGCCCGCCGCCCGCGCCGGTGACGATCGCTACCCGGTTCTGAAAATCAAGTTTCATGCTGCTCACAATGCTTGGGTGGTTTCGGTTTGGAGGTTTTGGTATGGCTTGGAGCGGATTTATACCGTAAGTCCCAATAGCGGCAGGCGCCAGTGTTTGGAAAGATCGGCATGTCAACCACTTCAAGGATGCAGCATGGGCTTGTTTGATCTTCAGGGTCAGGTAGCGGTGATCACCGGCTCGTCACGCGGCATTGGCCGGGCGATTGCCGAGCGGCTGGCCGAGCATGGCGCCAAGGTGGTGATCAGCTCGCGCAAGCAGGATGCCTGCGACGCGGTGGCCGAGGCCATCAACGCCCAACACGGTGCAGGCACGGCGCTGGCGGTGGCCGCCAACATCAGCAGCAAAGAGGCCTTGCAGACGCTGATCGCCAAAACCCTGGCCACCCATGGCCGCATCGACACGCTGGTGTGCAACGCCGCCAGCAACCCGTACTACGGCCCGATGGCCGGCATTGCCGACGAGCAGTTCCGCAAGATCCTGGACAACAACATCATTGCCAACCACTGGCTGGTGACGATGGCCGCGCCGCAGATGCTGGCGCGGCGCGATGGCTCGATCATCATCGTGTCGTCGATCGGGGGCTTGCGTGGCACGCCGGTGATCGGCGCCTACGGCATCAGCAAGGCGGCCGACATGCAGCTTGCGCGCAACCTGGCGGTGGAGTTTGGCCCCAGCAATGTGCGGGTCAACTGCATTGCGCCGGGCCTGATCCGCACCGATTTTGCCAAGGCGCTGTGGGACGACCCGGCTGCGCTGGCGGCGCGCAATGCCGGCACGCCGCTGCGCCGCATCGGCGAGCCCGACGAGATTGCCGGTGCAGCGGTGTTTCTGGCCGCGCCGGCCAGCCGGTTCATGACCGGGCAATGCCTGGTGATCGATGGCGGTGTGACGATTTGATGCGGGTTTGCACAAAACACGCAACCGTACCCATGGCAATGCTGCTTTGGCAGGATTTCCACCACCATTTCTACCTCTTCAGGAATCCAGCGCCATGCTCATCAACGACAAAGGCCAGGTCACGATCCCGAAGCACATTCGGGTAGCAGCCGGTGTAGCGCTCGGCAGCGAAGTGTCTTTCAGCCTGGAAGGCAGCAAGATCATCATCACCCCACTCGGGAAGAACGTGAAGAATGATCGGCGAGCCCAGCTTCGCCAAGCCGCAGCGCGTGTGCGCACCAGCCTGGACCCTGGGTTCATCCAGTTGCGTGCGGACGAGATCATGGACTTCCTGCGTGGCGATATCAGGCCCTGGGCATGCGTCAAACCGGCCGGCTGACCGACCCCCGAAACACCAGCTCGGCCGGCAACATCACCTGGGCCGGCGGCAGATCGTTGGTGCGGCGGTGCGGGTGCATGCGGGCGATCAACTGGCGGGTGGCCACCACCGCCATCTGCTCCAGCGGCGGGTGCGCGGTGGTCAAACCGGGCCAGACCTTGCGCGCCAGGTCCAGGTCGTCGTAACCGGTAACCGATAGCTGATCGGGCAGGCTCAAGCCACGCTCATGCCCGGCCGCGATCACACCGGCTGCGCAGTCGTCGCTGGCCGCGACGATCGCGCTGGGTGCCGGGCTGCGGTTCAACAGCAGACGGGCCGATGCAAGGCCGCGGTCAAAGGTGTAGCTGGACGGTGCCAGCAGCGCCGCATCAAACGGGATGCCCGCATCGGCCAGCGCATCGCGGTAGCCGGCCAGGCGCTCCACCGCACCACGGGTGCCGGGGTCGCCCAGCAGCAGGCCGATGCGGCGGTGGCCGGCTTCGATCAGGTGCAGCGTCAGACCACGGAATGCCTTGCGCTCGTCGGCCACCACCCAGGGCCCGGCGCCGGTCAGCGCATGCGGGCTGATCGCTGCGTAGTGCAGGCCGGTGGCGTCCAGCGCCGGCAGCAGGCCACGCAGATCGCAGGCCGGCGCGGGCAGGATGAAGCCTCCCACCTGCCGGGCCAACACACGGCGCGACATCTCGGCCACGGCGGCCTTCGCCTGGCGCGGCAGCGCCATCAGCATCAAGCCAAAGTCCAGCACCTGGCAGACCGACAACACCCCGGTCTGCAGCGCCATCAGGTATTCATGGCCCACCCGCGCCACCGACTTTGGCGCTGGCGCCAGGCTGACCAGCGCAATCACATTGCTCACCGCACTGGCCAGGTTGCGTGCCGACGGGTGCGGCACATAACCCAATCTCAGCGCGGCCTGTTGCACCGTCTGGCGCGTGGCCAGCGCCACATGGGCTTCGTCGCGCAGCACCCGTGAGACGGTCTTGATCGAGACACCGGCCAGCCGTGCCACATCGTGGATCGTGATCGCGGCAGCGGGGGGCAGGGGTTTGGGCAAGGGCAAGGGCTTGGGTACGGGCTTGGACATGGCGGGATTGGAACACTGCGCCAGCGCCGGATGACAAGGCTGTCATACCCGCCCCACGCCGTGTGGTGGCAAGCGCTGCTTGCGTCTCAGGACAAACCCGGATACCCGGCCGCCACCGTGGCGGCGAAGATCAAAGCATATCTGACAACGTTGTCATTTTTGACTTGATCTTCCCGATGCCCAGCCTTCCGATGCCAACCCAGCACCCAATTCCCAGCGCTCCCAGCGGCGCCGACGCGGTGCTGGCCAGCCTGCGCCAAGCGCCCTTTTTGCTGGACGATGGGGCCATCGCCTGGGTGCAGCAGACGCTGGCCGGGCTGGACACCGAAGCCCGGCTGCGCCAGTTGTTCAACGTGGCGCTGCATGGCGACAGCCCGGCCGAGCTTGAGCATGTGCTGGCCATGGGCGTGGGCGGTGTCACCCGTTTTGTCGGGCCCGACCTGGACCTGGCCTGGGCCGCCACCCGCCGGCTGGTGGAACATCCCGGCATCCCGCTGCTGCTGAGCGGTGACATCGAAGGTGGCGCCATCGCGATGCCGTTTGGCACGCAATTGCCCAACCAGCTTGGCCTGGCCGCCACCGGCGCCACCACACTGGCCGAGCAAGCGGTGGACGTGCTGGCCGCCGAGGCCCGGGCGCTGGGCTACAACTGGTCGTTCACACCGGTGCTGGACATCAATGCCAGGTTCCGCAGTGCCATCGTTGCCACCCGCTCTTACGGCTCAGACCCCGACACCATCCTGGCCCATGCCTTGGTCAATGTGCGGGCCTTCCAGCGCGCCGGCATTGCCGCCACCGCCAAACACTGGCCCGGCGAGGGTTACGACGACCGCGACCAACACCTGCTGACAACCATCAATCCACTGGATGAAGACACCTGGCAGCAGCAGTTTGGCCGGTTGTACCGGGGCTTGATCGATGCCGGCGTGATGACGGTGATGGCCGGCCACATCGCCTGGCCGGCTTATGCCCGGCGCCACGGCGCGTTGGGGCTGGAGGCCTGCCGGCCGGCCTCGGTATCCCAGTTGCTGAACCAGCGGCTGCTGCGCGGTGAATTGGGCTTCAACGGCCTGCTGGTGTCCGACGCCAGCGGCATGGCGGGCTTGAGTAGCTGGGCCGACCGGGCCGAGACCGTGCCCCAGATCATCGCCAACGGCTGCGACATGCTGCTGTTCCCCAGCCCGTTCGAGGCCGACCTGGGCCATGCGCTGCGGGCACTGGACGATGGCCGGCTCAGCGCGCAGCGCATCGGCGAAGCCGCCACCCGGGTGCTGGGCCTCAAAGCTGCGCTGGGCTTGCACCGCCAGACCGTGGACCAACGCCTGCCGCCGCTGGCGCAAGCGCGGGCCCAACTGCGCACACCGGCGCACCAGGCGGTGGCAGACGTGGTGGCCGGCGCCGGCATCACCTGCGTCAAGGATGTGCAAAACCTGCTGCCGATCAGCCCGGCACGGCACCGCCGCGTGGTGCTGGTGACCGACCCGGCGCGCACCGGCTTTGCCTTCCAGGCGCCACTGCCCCTGCTGCTGCCGCAGTGGCTGGGCGAGCGCGGTTTTGAGCTGCGCCCTTACGACCCGGCCAACCCGCCCACGCCCGACAACTGCGATCTGGTGTTGTACCTGCTGGCGCAGGAATCGCTGCTGACGCAATCCAACATCTTTCTGGACTGGAAGCGGGTGCAAGCCGGGCTGCGCGGCGCGATGGCGCGTTACTGGCACCAGCTTCCCTGCCTGCTGGTGTCGTTTGGCCACCCGTATTACCTGTACGACGCACCCCGGATGCCCTGCGTCATCAACGCTTACTGCGCCACTGAGCCCAGCCAGCGCGCCGTGTTGGCGCGGCTGCTGGGTGAGTTGCCATTCACCGGTGTGAGCCCGGTGGACGCGGGGTGCGGCTTGCCGGATGCGATGTATTGATCCTCCATCGCCGACAATCCGGCCCATGCCGCTGTGCTGGATCGACGACCACACCCCGCTGCCCCACACCGCCGCTGCGCTGGGCGCCGACAGCGACGCCCCCGGCTTGCTGGCGGCCGGCGGCACGATCACGCCGCGGCGGCTGGACGAGGCCTACCGCCACGGCATCTTTCCGTGGTACAGCCCGGGCGATCCACCCCTTTGGTGGAGCCCCGATCCCCGCATGGTGCTGCCGGTGGCCGAGATCACGCTGTCGCATACGCTGCGCATAACCCTGCGCCGCTTCAGCCGCGATGCCAGTTGTGAGATCCGCATCGACAGCGCCTTCCGCCAGGTGATGCTGGCCTGCGCCAGCGCGCCGCGCGAGGGCCAGGACGGCACCTGGATTGCGCCGGAAATCATCGATGCCTACAGCGCCTGGCACGCCGCCGGCACCGCGCACAGCGTGGAGACCTGGATCGATGGTGCGCTGGTGGGTGGCCTGTACGGCGTGGGCATAGGCGCGATGTTTTTTGGCGAATCGATGTTTGCGCGCCAAACCGATGCGTCCAAGATCGCGTTGGCGGCACTGATCGCTTTTTGCCGCCAGCATGGCATCAGCTTGATCGATTGCCAGCAGCGCACCCACCACCTGGCCAGTTTTGGCGCGCGCGAGATCTCGCGCAGCGCGTTTGAAGCCCACCTGGCCCGCAGCCTGGGGGCCAGCGCGCCGCCAGCCTGGTCCTATCATCCGGGGCTGTGGGCGAAGCTGGACCTGGCCGCCCCCAGAACCTCCCCCAAACCCTCCCCCTGAACCGCCCGCGTGTGACCCTTCCGTGACCCACCCGAAAGAGCTGCCGCTGTCCTCGTTGCAGTTCTATGCAACCGCCCCCTACCCC
>JANOBL010000576.1:0-4527 GCA_031411635.1 Betaproteobacteria bacterium | reverse complement strand
AACAACAACAACAACAACAAGGAAAAGGACACCGTGTGGATGTGGACTTGAAGCCCACGCTGATCGTGCTGGTCTATCTGGGCACGGCGCTTTGGTTCCGCGAGCCGATCATGCGGCCCGATCTGGTGCTGTGCCTGCTGGTCTTCGCGCTGACTTTCCCGGGGCGTAACCGCTACAAGGAAGGCATGCTCAACGCCGCCACCGACATCGTGGCGTCGTGGATCACCTTGCTGGCGATCCTGCTGCTGTGCGCCTATGCCACCGACAGCATGCATTACTTCGACCGCAATGTGCTGCTGGGCTGGGCCGTCGCCACGCCGCTGGCGCAGTGGCTGGCGGTCTGGATCGGCCGCGCCGTCCTGCGCAAGCGCGCGCTCGACCCAGCCATTCGCAAACCGGCCGTCGTTATCGGCGCCGGCCTGCTCGGCGTCAAGGTCGCCGCGGCGCTGCAGGGCGACCGCGAGGAGGGCCGCGACTTCCTTGGCTGGTTCGACGACCGCACTGACGAGCGCTTGGCCGGTGAAACCAGCGGTCACATGTTGGGAGGCCTGAAGGAGGCCGCGCCGTTCATCCGCGCCAAAGGCGTCAAGGAAGTTTTCATCACGCTGCCGCTGGGATCGCAGCCGCGCATTCTCGAGTTGCTGGAGAGCATCCAGGGCACGACGGCGTCGCTGTTTTTCGTGCCCGACGTGTTCGGCATCAGCATCATCCAGGGTCGGCTGCAGGACATGAACGGCGTGCCGGTGGTGGGCATTTGCGAAACGCCGTTCACCGGCACCAACGAATTGGTCAAACGCGTGTCGGACATCGTGCTGGCCGTGGTGATCCTGCTGCTGATCTCGCCGCTGTTGCTGGCCATCAGCATCGGCGTCAAACTCAGTTCACCCGGGCCGGCGATCTTTCGCCAGAAGCGCAATGGCCTAGATGGCGGCGAGATCACGGTCTACAAGTTTCGCTCGATGCGTGCCCAGGACAACGGCACCGTCGTTGCGCAAGCGACCAAGGGCGACCCGCGAATCACCAGCTTCGGCGCCTTCCTGCGCAAGACTTCGCTCGACGAGCTGCCTCAGTTTTTCAACGTGTTGCAGGGGCGCATGAGCATCGTTGGACCGCGCCCGCATGCGGTGGCCCACAACGAGCTGTACCGCGAGTTGATCAGCGCCTACATGGTGCGACACAAAGTCAAACCGGGCATCACAGGCTGGGCGCAGGTCAACGGCCTGCGTGGCGAAACCGAGACGGTGGATAAGATGAAGGCGCGCGTCGAATACGATCTGGAGTACTTGCGCAACTGGTCGCTCGGGCTGGATCTGCAGATCATCGTTCGAACGGTCCGTGTTCTGTTCTTCGACCGCAACGCGTACTAAAACGAACCGCTCAGCTCTGGAGACCGCTTCATGCACCACGCTCGCGCCCACCGACTCTTGTTTGCCGCCTGCTTGGCCGCGCATCTGCCGCTGGCGGCCCAGCAGGCCGCCGACGCCAACCGGCCTTGGAATGTCGGTCTGTCGCAGGACATCACGCACTACACCAACGCGCTGCAAGGGCCGAGCGGCTCCCAAGTCAGCGACACCATCTGGACAACCACCCTCAGCGGTGGCGTCAACGTGCCTTTTGGACGCCAGCGCGCCTATGCAAACGGATCGCTGTCCCACACGCGCTACTCGGACCTCGACGGCCTGGACGGCCAGAGCTACAACCTCGCCGCCGGCTTGGACTGGTCCACAGTGGGCAACCTGTCCGGCAACCTTCAGGCTTACGCCGGTCGCCGCCAGGCCGACTTCAACACCGGCGTCAGCACGATATCCCTGAAGAACAATGAAACCTTCGAGGAGTTGCGCGCCCGGGCGCTGCTGGGCGGAGTCGGCCTGCTCGGCATCGAAGGGACATTGGGCTACCGGCGTGTCAATTTCTCAGCACCGGAGTTCGACTCACGCGAGTACGTGCAGAACAGCGCCAGCGCCGGTGTGATCTACCGCCCCAGTAGCGCGCTGTCCTTGGGCACAGGCCTGTCGGTGCAGTACTCCGACTACGACGTGCCGGCCTTCGGCCAGACCACACCCGATACCAATTCACGCCGCGAACTCTATGTCACGGCCGATTGGACCGCCACCGGCGCCAGCAACGTTGGCACGCGCCTGAACTTCGGCAAGACCGACTACAAGCGGCCGAACGCCGAAGATCTTTCCGGAGTCACCGGCTCGGTCTACTGGCTGTGGCGCCCAACCGGTCGCACCTCGCTGACAACGACTCTGTCGCGCGACACGGGTCAGGAGTCTGGATTTCAGAGCCTGGTCAACGGCGGCCGCACGCGCCTGACCGCGACCGATTTCAGCCGCGTCACCAACATTTTTTCCCTCGGCGCCAACTACGAGCTCACAGGCAAGATCATGTTGACCGGCGCGCTCAGCCACGCGCGGCGTAGCCTGGTCGACAGCATCAGCGGTCGCAATGGCAACGACAAAACGACGCTCACGTCCCTCGGTGCGAACTGGATGGCCACCCGCATCATCACAGTGGGCTGCAAGGTCGGCCACGAATCACGATCGGCCTCCGGCTTCGGCTCGGTCGACTACAGCGGCAGCAACTTTGGCTGCCTCGGCAGCATCACGCTGAATTGACGCGGTGAAGCGGCCCGTCGTTCTGCTGACAGGCGCCACCGGCTACATCGGCTCGCACACTTGGCTGTGCCTGGCTGCAGCCGGTTGCCAAGTGGTGGGCGTCGACAACTTCGTCAACAGCTCGCCGCAAGTGCTGGATCGGTTGCAAGCGCTGCTGGGAACCCAGCCGGTGTTCGAGCGCGCCGACGTCTGTGACGCGCCGGCCATGCTGGCCATTGCGCAACGGCATCGCGTCGACGCGGCGATCCACTTTGCCGCCCTCAAGGCTGTTGGTGAATCAATGCAGCAACCGCTGAGCTACTACCACAACAACCTCGGCGGCGTCTTGGCAACATGCGAAGCGCTCGGCCAAGCCGGTGCCAAGCGATTTGTCTTCAGCAGCAGCGCGACGGTCTATGGACACCCGAAGTCGTTACCGATCTCTGAAGACGCGCCGCTGGCCGCCACCAATCCCTACGGTCAGACCAAGTTGATGGCCGAGCAGATGCTGGCTGATCTGCGCCATGCCGACACCGCCTGGCGCGTGGCCAGCCTGCGCTACTTCAATCCTGTCGGCGCTCACGAGAGCGGCTCGATCGGCGAAGACCCGCGCGGCGTGCCCAACAACCTGATGCCCTATGTGGCGCAAGTGGCCGTCGGCCGACGACCGCACCTGCAAGTGTTCGGCAATGACTACAACACGCCCGACGGCACCGGTGTGCGTGATTACATCCACGTCATGGATCTAGCTGAGGGTCATGTCGCAGCGGTCTCGCACCTGCTCGATAGCGAAGGTTCGATGACCTTGAATCTGGGAACCGGCCATGGCGCCAGCGTGCTCGATCTGGTCAAGGCGTATGAGCGCGCTAGCGGCCGTTCGATCCCTTACGTCATTGCAGCACGTCGACCGGGCGACGTGGCGGCTTGCTACGCCGATGCGTCACGTGCCAGCATCATTTTGAGGTGGCGAGCAAGGCGCGATTTGAACCAGATGTGCACTGACAGCTGGCGCTGGCAATCGAGCCACCCGGACGGTTTCAGCACTTCCAGCTAAGCGCTGGTCAGCGGTGCTGGCGCACCTGCTGGTGCTGCATCAAGGTGTTGAGTTCGGCCTGCACGGTGGCCGGGAAGCCTCGACGGCCGCCACGATAGTCATGCAGCATGTGGTCGAGAACACGCGTGCACAGGGGCACGTCTTCCCAAGAATCGGCGATGGCGTTGGCAACGCGCGGAAACTGCTCGCACGTGGTGTGGGGTCGAATCGTCGGCGGCAAGGCAACCACCCAGTCCATCGCTGTGCCGGTCAAGGCCCGATCAGAGGGCAGTGCACCACGGCGCCGATGCTCCCAATACCCCGGCGACTTTTGTTGCATCACCTGCAAACCGGCCGGCAGTTCATCCAGCGCGCGACGCGCCTCATCGAAATCAGTGATCTCGAAATCCAGGGCATCCAACGCTGCTGGAGGCTTGGGAGGCTGTTGGTTGATCATGGTCGCCAGGCGGGGGCTCACGGGCCGCGTAGACGAATTTTGACTCAGTCGAACACAAATGGGTACCCTCAGACCAGTGGGCCGAATTTCCGGGGCTGCAGCCGCACACTGGCGCGGCTTGCCAAACTCCGCAATCGGGTGTGTGCAGATTGCACAAGCGCGATGCCGGGCAGCACCGGCTCGCCGCAACACCAGCGATTACTGACACAGGGGTGGGTAAACTCTATCAATGTGTTTCGCGGTGATTTGGTAGCGAGCCAGCTCGCCGCTTCACGCTGATTTGCGCCGGGTTCGTGGCGCATGGCGTGCCGTGCAAAGACAGGATTCGATGCGACCAGATCATTTCACTGCTTCTGTTTTACTGCGGACGGCCATCGCCGTCGGTGCCCTGCTGGGCGCTGCGGCAGGATTGACAGGCTGCGGCGCCAAGGAAAGCT
>JANOBL010000575.1:0-4709 GCA_031411635.1 Betaproteobacteria bacterium | reverse complement strand
GTGCAGTTCGCCACGCCCCTGCCGTCCGGGGCGGCATTCGAGAACGTCCCCAGCAGCGGCGAGCCACCATCTGCTGCTGCCCGCCCGACATCGAGCCCGCCAACTGCGTGCGCCGCTCCTTCAACACCGGCAGCAGCGAAAAAACTTCGTCCAGCGTCTCGTGCGCGGCGGCGCGTGCGGCATGGCGGTAGGCGCCAAGCGCCAGGTTGTCCTGCACCGACATCTGCGTGAACAAACGCCGACCCTCGGGCACGATGGCCACGCCATGGTCGCAAACGCGGTGGCCGGGCAGGTGGCTGACGTCCACGCCGTCGATCAGGATCTGGCCCTGGCGCGGCCGCAGGATGCCGGCAATGGTGTTGATCAACGTGCTCTTGCCGGCGCCGTTGGGGCCGACCACCGCGACGATCTGCCCAGCGGCTATCTGCAGCGACACGTCCCACACGGCGGGGGCATCACCGTAAGACACATGCAGGTTGCGCACATCAAGCAGCATGGGCGGTCCCCAGGTAGACGCCGATCACAGCGGGGTTGCGCATCGTCTCTTGCGGCTCGCCCAGCGCCAGCAGCTTGCCCTGGTCCAGCACCGCCACGCGGTCGGCCAGCGCCACCACCGCGCGCATCACATGCTCGACAAAGACGATGGTGGTGCCGCCGGCGCGGATGCGGCGAATCAGTGCGATCGATTGGTCTACCTCCGACGGTGTCAGGCCGCACAGCACCTCGTCGAGCAGCAATAGCTTGGGCTGGGCCGCCAGTGCACGCGCAAACTCGACAAACTTGCGCTCGTGCAGGTTCAGTGCGGCGGGCATCTCATGGGCCTTGTCGGCCAGGCCGGTAAAGCCCAGCCAGTGCCGCGCCTGTGCGGCCAGGTCTTGCGCCGGTTGGCTGCCTTGCCGGCCAAACGCGGCGCACAGGCTGACGTTGTCCAGCACCGTCATGTTGTCGAACAGGCGCGGGATCTGGTAAGTGCGGGCCACGCCGCGCCGCGCGATCTGGTGCGGGTGCAGCGACGACAGGGCCTGCCCGTCCAGCGTGATGCTGCCCGCGCTGAGCGGAAAGTGGCCGCTGATCATGTTGATCAAGGTCGATTTGCCCGAGCCGTTGGGCCCCACCAGCGCCAGGATCTCGCCCTGGTGCACATCCAGCGTCACGCCGGCCAGCGCCTGCAGGCCGCCGAAACGCTTTTCCACGCCCTGGCAGCGCAGCAGCGGCTTGTGATCGCTGTGGCGGGCGGCTTGGGCTGGTTGGGCAGGCTGCTGCGACGCTGCCAGCGTCAGCCCACCGGCCTGCGGGCCGGCAGCCATCGGGCCGGCATGGCGCCACAGCAACAGCAGGCGCGGCGTGATGCCCTGCGGCAGAACCAGGATCACGACGATCAGCATCAACGCGACACCCGCGCGGCCCAGCTCGGCATGGCTGCCGCCGACAAACAGGCTGAGCGCCACCGTGATCAGCGTGGCACCCACCGCCGGCCCTGCCCAGTGGCGTGCACCGCCCAGGATGCTCATCAGCACCACATACAAGGGCACGGTGATTGAAAACGTCTCGCCCACCGTGATGTAGCCCACGTAAGCGGCCTGGACTGCACCTGCCGCGCCAGCGATGGCGGCCGACAGGGCAAAGGCCGCCAGCTTGTAGCGAAACGTCGGCACACCCTTGACCTCGGCCACGTCCTCGTCGTCGTGAATCGCCTGCAGCCCGGCACCGAAAGGCGAGCGCAGCACCGCCCGGGACACCAGCAAGGCCGTGGTGGCGACCATCAAACCGAGCAGATAGAGGGCGCCCGGCACGGTGGTGCCAAAGCTTGGCAACGGCACTTTGCTGAGGTAGACGCCGGCACCGCCGTCAATCGCCGTGTTGGAGACGATGGCTGCCAGCACATAGGTCACCGACAGCGTGAGCAGCGCAAAGAACTCGCCACGCAGCGTATTGATCCGGAACACCACGCCACCGATGGCCAAGGCCAGCAGCGCCGACACGCCTGCCGCCAGCGGGATGGTCAGCAGATACGGCAGGCCGGCCTTGGCCGCCAGCACCGCCGAGGTGTAGACGCCGGCACCAAAAAACGCAGCATGGCCAAAGCTCCAGTAGCCGGCGTAGCCGCTGAGAATGCCCCAGCTTGTGGCCAGCGCCACCCAGAAGAAGATGATGTAGAGGTAGGACAGGTAGAAGTCTGGCGCGCCGCTGTATGGCAGCGCCAGCAATGCGGCGGCGCCCATGCCAAGCGCGGCTTTGCGGCGCAATGCGGTAAAAATCGTCGAGGTCGCAGCCATGGGGATTGCAGCCATTGGGGTTACAGCCATTTCGGTTTCCAGACCAGCAGCGCGATCAGAATCGAAAACGCCACCAGCGGCGCCCACGCGGGGTTGACAGTGGCCATCGTCACGGCCTCGGACAGGCCGACCAACATCCCCGCCAGCAGCGCGCCCAGTGGATTGGCCAGGCCACCGATGATCACGACGGCAAAGACCACGCCGATCCAGGCTTCGATCTGCGACGGCGCGAGTGTGGAAGTCAGCGCGATGAAGACCCCGGCCACACCGGCCGATGCCGAGCACAGGCCCGCCAGGCCGTAGGACAGGCGGGCGGCGTTGATGCCAAAAGCAGCGGCAATCGGGCCGTCGTGCGCAGCGGCGCGCAGCGCACGCCCCAGCAGCGTGCGGTGCAGGCACAGCCACGCCGTCACCGCCAACAGCACGGCGCAGACAAAAGCGGAAAGTTCCAGCACCGGTACAAACAGCGGCCCGACGCGGATCGATGCCTGCTGGTACGGCGCCTCGAACTTGCGAAAGTCCGCCGACCAAAGCCACTGGATCAGCGATTCGATCAGCACGGTCATGCCGAAGGTCACCAGCATCGACGCGAACTCAGTCACCTTGAAACGCACGAACACCGCGTGCAGCGCGACGCCCAGCACAAAGAAGGCCGGCGCGACGACCAGCAACGAGGCCCACGCCGGCCAGCCGAACTGGGTGCCCAACTGGTAGGTCAGGTAGGCGCCCAGAAAGGCCAGCGCAAAGTGGCTCAGGTTCACCAGCTTCAGCAGGCCCCAGCTCAGGCTCAGGCCCAGCGCCAGCAGGCCGTAGATGCCACCCAGCAGCAGCCCGCCGATGGCCGACTGCAGCAACAACGTGAGGCTCACTGCGCCACCCCGCTGGCGATGGGCAAGGGCTGCGATGGCGGCCGCTGCCGGGCCGAGATGCAAATCATGCGATATGTCTCCAGTGCTATCGTTAGCGCATTGTGAGTATCGAGCGGTCGACTGTCAACAACCAGCTTCGTCAGGGCTTTCACGCATACCCAGCGTCAATGGTTGGATCGCAAAATGCCAACGTTGGCATTTACTTGAAGGAAACCGCAGCCATGGGCAGAAGTCGGGTAGCGCGCTACGCGCTGGACGGGGCAGTGCACTACGGCGTGCTGCAACAGGAGGTGCTGCAGCGCCTGATCGGTTTGCCGTTTGACGGCCTGACCTTCAGTGGGCAGCAAGACCCACTGGCGCGGGTTCGGCTGCTGACGCCGGTGGACCAGCCGCGCATCTTTGGCCTGGGCTACAACTACAAGGCGCACTCGCAGGAGTCGAACAAGCCTACGCCTGACCTGCCGGTGGTGTTCATGAAGCCCAGCACGTCGGCCATCGGTCCGGACGAGGCGATCGTCTACCCGGCGCAGGGCGAAAACGTGCACTTCGAGGGCGAGTTGACCGTCGTCATTGGCAAGCGTGCGCGCCACGTCAGCGAGGAGCGCGCGCTGGACGTCGTATTCGGCTACACCTGCGGCAACGATGTCAGCGACCGCGTGTTGCAGCGGCGTGAGAGCGCCTTCGGATGCCTGCTGGCCGGCAAGGGCTACGACACCTTTGCCCCACTGGGCCCGTGGATCGTGACCGGGCTCGACCCGTCAAACCAGCGCATCATCACGCGTGTCAACGGCTTGGTGCGCCAGGACGGCAACAGCCGCGACCTGGTGTTCTCGGTACCCTACCTGATCGCTTACCTCAGCAAGCACATGACGCTGCTGCCCGGGGATCTGATCATGACCGGCACGCCGGCCGGTGTAGGCCCGATCGCGGTGGGCGACATGATCGAGGTCGAGATCCCCGAGATCGGTGTGCTGCGCAACCCGGTGGTGGCCGAACACGCGGCGTAGTCAGTTTCTGGCCGCGAATCGATACGCTTGAAACGCGGTGTGACAAAGATAAAACCCCCGTGCCGATACTGCATGACGCAGCCAGCACGGGGGATAAGGTGGCGTCCCCTAGGGGATTCGAACCCCTGTAATCACCGTGAAAGGGTGGTGTCCTAGGCCTCTAGACGAAGGGGACTTGATCTGATGTTGAACCGCTATCGACTTGAACAGCGCCACCGCGTTTGTGAAAAATCTGGTGGAGGTAAGCGGGATCGAACCGCTGACCTCTTGCATGCCATGCAAGCGCTCTCCCAGCTGAGCTATACCCCCGTCGAAACTGTTCCGTGAAGGGCGAACGGCGTGCCTTTCGTTTGAAGGACCGCCGTCACCACCAAAGCCTTGTGCAGCGAAGCAGTTCCAAGTCACGAAGACAGTTTTTTGTCCCCTTCGTCTAGAGGCCTAGGACACCACCCTTTCACGGTGGCTACAGGGGTTCGAATCCCCTAGGGGACGCCACGATATCCCCCGTTCGCACTGCGTAATGCAGCCGGGCGGAGGAGGCAGCTGAGTCGAGTTCC
>JANOBL010000574.1:0-3635 GCA_031411635.1 Betaproteobacteria bacterium | reverse complement strand
GCGCCGGCAAAGGTGGCCGCCAGCGGCTGCGCACCGCCCATGCCGCCCAGCCCGGCGGTCAAGAACCAGCGCCCGGCCAGGTTGCCGCCATAGTGCTGGCGGCCGGCCTCGACAAAGGTTTCATAGGTGCCCTGCACGATGCCCTGGCTGCCGATGTAGATCCAGCTACCGGCGGTCATCTGGCCGTACATCATCAAGCCCTTGCGGTCCAGCTCGTCAAAGTGCTCCCAGGTGGCCCATTTGGGCACCAGGTTGGAGTTGGCGATCAGCACCCGGGGGGCATCCACATGGGTGCGGAACACGCCCACCGGTTTGCCCGATTGCACCAGCAGCGTCTCGTCGTCGCCCAGCGTGCGCAGGCTTTGCAGGATGGCCTCAAAACAATCCCAGTTGCGCGCGGCCTTGCCGATGCCACCGTACACCACCAGCGCCTCGGGGTTCTCGGCCACCTCCGGGTCCAGGTTGTTTTGCAGCATGCGCCAGGCGGCTTCGGTCAGCCAGCTTCGGCAACTCAGGGTATTGCCGCGTGGCGAGCGCACGGTGCGTGGCTGGGCCAGCGTGTGCAGGGTTGACAAATCGGTCATGCGGGCCTCGTCATCCAGGGGGTGGCAAGCAAAATACAAGCACCGCACTTTACTTGTCTAGACAAGTCGATGCAAGCCCTTCGAGGTACGGGTTTTCACGGGCACGGCAATCGGGTTGATCAACTTGGCTAGACAAGAATGCACCGCTACCATGCGGCCATGTTGTTGACCTCCGGCACGTCGATCCCAAAAGCGCCTGGCCAGCCCGCCAGCCCGGCCGTCGCACCGGTCCCGCCGTACGGCCGGGTCAAGCATTTCTTGAAGACCGAGTTGTCGCAAGGCCGCTGGCCACCCGGTGCGCTGATGCCGTCCGAGGCCGCTTTGGTGGCGCAGTTCGGCGTCAGCCGAATGACGGTGAACCGGGCCTTGCGTGAGCTGCAAACCGAAGGCCTGATCCAGCGCTGCCAGGGCATCGGCACCTTTGCCGCGGCGCTGCACCGGGTGTCGTCCACCTTGACGATCCGCGATCTGCACGAGGAGATCGAGGCCCGGGGCCACCACCACCATGCCGAGGTGCATTTGGTACAGCAGGAAAGCGCGCCCGCCGCGCTGGCGCTGCAATTGGGGCTGGAGGCCGGTGCGCCGGTGTTCCACACCTTGATCGTGCACCACGACAACGGCGTGCCGCTGCAGTGTGAGGACCGATACGTCAACCCGGCCTGCGCGCCCGATTACCTGGGGGTTGATTTCAAGCTCACCACGCCCACCCAGCACCTGCTGGAGGTGGCGCCGCTGTGGCAGGCGCAATACACCATCGAGGCCAGCACCGCCACCGCGCAAGAGGCGGTGCTGCTGGGCATCGCGCCGCAAGACCCCTGCCTGGTGGTGGTGCGGCGCACTGCCAGCCGGGGCCGCATCGTCACGTTGGCGCGGCTGGTGCACCCGGGGCAAAGGTACCAGTTGGAAGGTGAGTTCAGCCCATGAGTTGCCAACCATGAGCTGCCACCCATGATCGAAGCCCAGGTGATCCGCAGCGTGGACATGGCCGTGCAGCCCTGGCGCAACGGCGGTGGCCTGATGCGCGAGCTGCTGGCCTGGCCGTCGGCCGACGATTGGCTGCTGCGGCTCAGCGTGGCCGACATCGGCGCCAGCGGGCCGTTTTCAAGCTTTGCCGGCGTGCAGCGCTGGTTTGCGGTGATCGAGGGCGCCGGCGTGGCAGTGACGATTGCCGGCCATCAACACACCTTGCGCCCGGGTGATGCGCCGCTGTGTTTTGACGGTGCGGCCAAAGCCAGTTGCCGGCTGCTGGCCGGGCCCACCCGCGACTTGAACCTGATGCTGCGCGGCGCGCAGGGCGCGATGCTGCTGGCCGCATCGGGCCAGGTCTGGCAGCCCGGTGCGCCGATGTGCGGGCTGTTTGCAGCCCAGGCCGGGCGCTGCACCGCCGATCAGCAAGTGTTCGACCTGCCGGCGCAGGCCCTGTTGTGGTTTCAAGAGGCGCCCGATGCGCTGCGCTTTGTCTGCCCCAACCCTGGGCCGGGCCCGGTGGGCTGGTGGTTGTGGGCCCGGCCGGCGCCACCCGCTGAACCCCGTGCCAAAACCCGCAGGCTGCGCCCACGGATGAGTGGCACGCAATGAGCCCGGCCCGATGATCACGCTGTGGCGCAACGCCCGTCTGGCCACGCTGGCCCCAACCACCGGCTGGGGCTGGATCGAACAAGGCGCCTTGCTGACCGAGGGCGACTCGCTGCGCTGGGTGGGCGCCGAAAACGACTTGCCTGCAGGCCTGGCGATCACCGCCGAAAACGATCTGGACGGCGCGCTGGTCACACCCGGCTTGGTCGATGGCCACACCCACCTGGTTTACGGTGGCCATCGTGCGGCCGAGTTTGAGCTGCGGCTGCAAGGCGCCAGCTACGAGCAGATCGCGCGCGCCGGCGGCGGCATCTTGTCCACTGTGGCCGCCACCCGTCAGGCCAGTGATGGTGAGCTGTGGCACAGCGCGCTGGGCCGCGCCCAGGCCTTGATGGCCGAAGGCGTGACCACACTGGAAATCAAATCCGGCTACGGCTTGTCGGCAGAGCACGAGGCACGCTGCCTGCGCATCGCCCGCTTGCTGGCCCATCAACTGGCGCTGACGGTGCGCACCACCTGCTTGTCGGCCCATGCGCTGCCGCCTGAATTTGCCGGCCGGCCGGACGATTACATCGATGCTGTCAACGCCTGGCTGCCCGGCCTGCATGCACAAGGCCTGGTCGATGCGGTGGATGCATTTTGTGAGCACATCGCGTTCAGCCCGGCCCAAACCCGGCGTGTGTTCGAGGCGGCACGGCAACTGGGCCTGCCAGTCAAGCTGCATGCCGAGCAATTGAGCGACCAGGGCGGCGCCGCGCTGGCGGCCGAGTTTGGCGCGTTGTCGTGTGACCACCTGGAGTTTTTGAGCGATGCCGGGGTGCAGGCGATGGCGCGTGCCGGCACGGTGGCGATGCTGCTGCCCGGCGCCTACTACTTTCTGCGCGAGACAAAAATGCCGCCGATCGCTGCGCTGCGTGCGGCCGGTGTGCCGATTGCGATTGCCACCGACCACAACCCGGGCTCGTCGCCTGCCTTGTCGCCGTTGCTGATGCTCAACATGGCTTGCACCTTGTTCCGGCTGACGCCCGAAGAAGCGTTGCGGGGTTTGACTGTCAACGGCGCCCGCGCGCTGGGCCTGCACGACCGGGGCCGCCTGGCAGCAGGCCAACGTGCCGACTTTGTGGTGTGGCATGCCGAGCATCCCAACGAACTTGCTTACTGGATTGGCCACAACCCCTGTGCCCGCGTGATCGTGGCCGGGCAGGAGCGTTTGCATGGGCACTGACACCGTCTACACGCTGCACCCAGGCAGCAGCCCGCTGCTGGTCAGCCTGCCGCATGTGGGCACCTTGATCCCCGAGGCTTTGAAACCCTTGTACGTGGACCGCGCCTTCGCGCTGGAAGACACCGATTGGCACCTGGCCGCGCTGTACGGTTTTGCCCGCGACATCGGCGCCAGCCTGCTGGTGCCGCTGCACTCGCGCTACGTGATCGACCTGAACCGCCCGCCCGAAAACGCGCCGATGTACCCGGGCG
>JANOBL010000573.1:0-3349 GCA_031411635.1 Betaproteobacteria bacterium | reverse complement strand
CTTGGCCTTTTCGCCCAGCCCGTCCTCGAAGCCCTTCAGGTAATCCTTGCCGTAGTCGTCGTTCTGGTAAAGCACCGCGATCTTGGCGTTGGGCTTGGTGTCCAGGATGTGCGCGGCATAGATCTTGGCCTCGCTCTGGTAGTTGGGCTGCCAGCCCATGGTCCAGGGGAAGTTTTTCGGGTCGCCCCACTTGGTGGCGCCGGTGGCCACAAAGAGCTGCGGCACCTTCTTGGTGTTCATGTACTTGTGGATCGCCGAGTTGGACGGCGTGCCCAGCGTATTGAAGGTCAGCAGCACCTCGTCTTCTTCAACCAGTTTGCGCACCACCTCGACCGTCTTGGCCGGGGTGTAGGCATCGTCGAGGCTGATGAAGGTGATCTTGCGGCCGTTGACACCGCCTTCGGCGTTGACCTTGTCGATGTAGGCCGAGATCGCCCGGCCGATGTTGCCGTAGGCCGAGAAGTTGCCCGAGTAGGGGATGGCATGGCCGATCTTGATCTCTTTGTCGGTGGCGCCCTGGTCGTATTTCTTTTGCGCCAGCGCACTGCTGGCGGCAGCCAATGACAGCAGGCCAGCCACGGCCAGCGTGAGGGTGTTCAAACGCATGGTGCAAGTCTCCTAGGGAGTGGGGTATCGATCAAACGCCAGGGTCGGCTGCGGGTTGTCCGGATCAACCCGCAGTCTTGGCGCGCAGCCGCGTCCAAATCTTGTTCAAACCGCCCATCACGCCGGTGGGCAGCAAAAACATGAAACCGATCAACAGCACGCCGTAGATCGCCGACGGCGCCGACTTGGACAACTGGTCCGCGATATTCGGCACAAACTGGATGAAGATGCCGCCGAACAGCGCACCCGGGATCGATGCCAGGCCGCCCACCACCACGCCCACCAGCAAAAAGATAGACAAGGTGACGTTGAAGCTGTCGGGCGATACAAAAGCCACGACGATCGCGCCCAGCGCACCGGCCAGGCCGGTGATGCCAGCCGACATGCCAAAGGTCATCGACTTGAACAAGGGCAGGTTGATGCCCATCGCGGTGGCGGCGATCGGGTGGTCGCGCACGGCGATCAGCGCCCGGCCCACCCGGCCGCGCAACAGGTTCCAGGCCAGCAGAAACATCAGCGCGGCCACCGCCAACGTGAAGAAGTACAGCCAGCGGTCGGCGCTGAGCGGTTGGCCCAGAAAGCTGAAGCTGAATGGCGGCTCGGGTTTGCTCAGCACAATGCCTTGTACGCCACCAGTCATGCCCTCGATCTTTTTGTACTTCAGCAATTGCGGCACCGCCAGCGCCAGCGCAAATGTGGCCAGCGCCAGGTAGTGGCCGGCCAGCCGCAGCGCCGGAAATCCAACCAGGAAACCAAAGCCAAAGCAAAGCAAAAATGCCACCGGCAAGGTGGCCCAGTACGGCACGCCCAGTTTGTCCATCAGCACCGCGGCGGTGTAGGCGCCAAACGCATAAAACGCGCCATGGCCCAGCGAGATCTGGCCGTTGAAGCCGGTCAGCATGTTCAGGCCCAGGATGGCCACCGCATACACCAGCACCAGGTTGAACTGGAACACCCGGTAGTTCTTGACCAGAAACGGCAGCAATACCAGCGCGACGATCAGCAGCGCGCTCCAGATCCAGACCCATTGGCGCGACAGCGGCTTCATACCCGGGTCACCACTTTTTTGCCCAGCAGGCCATCGGGCCGCAAGGTGAGCGTGCCGACGATCAGCACCAGCGCGACGGTGAGCTTCAGCTCGGTGCCGATCACGTAGGCGCCCAGCAGGTTTTCCAGAACCCCCACCACCAGGCCACCGATCACCGCACCCAGCGGGTTGTCGATGCCACCCAGCAGCGCGCCGGCAAAACCGTACAGCAGGATGCCGGCCATCATGTTGGGATCGAGAAACACGATCGGCGCCACCATCATGCCGGCCACTGCGCCGATCGCCGCCGCCAGGCCCCAGCCCAGGCCCAGCATCCAGCTCACCCGGATGCCCACCAGCTTGGCCGAATCGGGGTTTTGCGCCGCTGCGCGCATCGCCAAGCCCACCTTGGTGAAGCGGAAGAACCCAAACAGCGCCAGCAGCACGATCAGCAGCACACCGGCCGAGCCGAGCTGGTGGGCCGAGAAATATTGCGAGGCCAGCACCGAATCCTTGGGGAAAGGGCTGTCGAAGGACTTGATCGTGTGGTCGAAGATCCAGCCCGACAGCGCATTGAAGATCAGCAGCAGGCCGATGAAGACGATCACATTGGTCAGCACCGGGGCTTTTTCGATTGGCCGCAGCACGATGCGCTGCACCAGCAGGCCGCCGGCAAACGACAGCGCCACGGTGAAGACAAACGCGCCCCAGTACGGCCAGCCGGCCTGCAGCAGCGCCCAGGCCACAAAGGTGGAGAAGGTGGCCATCTCGCCCTGGGCAAAATTGATGTGGTGGGTGGCCTGGTAAATCATCACCAGCGCCAGCGCCACCGAGCCGTAGATGATGCCGTTGGCCAGGCCGGAGAAGATTTGGTGCAGCAGGGCGTCCATGCGCGGTACTTTCTGATGCTGCGGTCAGTAGCCGAGGTAGGCGCGGCGCACCGACTCGTCGTTCTTGATCATCGCGCTGGGCCCGGACAGCGCCACCGTGCCGGTCTCCAGCAGGTAGGCGTGGTGCGCCAGGTCCAGCGCCAGCCCGGCGTTTTGCTCCACCAGCAGCATGCTGACGCCGTCTTCCTGGTTGATGCGCCGCATGATGCGGAAGATCTCGGCGACGATCAGCGGCGCCAGGCCGAATGACGGCTCGTCCAGCAGCAGCAGCCGCGGCCGCAGCATCAGCGCGCGGCTGATCGCCAGCATCTGCTGCTCACCGCCCGACAAGGTGCCGGCCTGCTGGTGGCGGCGCTCGGCCAGGCGCGGAAAGCGGGCATAGGCTTTTTCGATATCGCGGGCCACCTCGGCACTGTCGTTGCGCACATAGGCGCCCAGCTTCAGGTTGTCTTCCACCGACAGCGCGGTAAAGGTGCCGCGGCCATCCGGCACATGGGCCACGCCTTGCTGCACCACGCTCTCGGTGGCCTTGCCCACGAGCTGGGTTTTGTCCAGCAGCAAGCTGCCGGTGGTGCGCACCATCTGGCAGATCGCACGCAAGGTGGTGGTTTTGCCGGCACCGTTGGCGCCCAGGATGGTGGTGATCTGGCCGGCGGCGATCGAAAAATCGATGTCGAACAGCACCTGCGTGGCGCCGTAGAAGGCGCTCAGCTTCTTGGCTTCGAACAGCTTAGCCATGGGCGGCCTCCTGCTCGTCGGTGCCCAGATAGGCGGCAATCACATCCGGGTGCTGCTGGATGTGCTCGGGCGTGCCCTCCGCGATCTT
>JANOBL010000572.1:0-7414 GCA_031411635.1 Betaproteobacteria bacterium | reverse complement strand
CCAGCGCAAGGTGATCTACCAGCAGCGCAACGAGATCCTCGAATCCGATTCGGTGCAGGCCCAGAACACCAACCTGCGCAAGAGCGCGATGACCGGCGTGGTGCGCACCTGGGTGCCGGCCGAAAGCGTTGAAGAGCAATGGGACTTGCCGGCGCTGGAAAAAACCCTGGCCGAGGAGTGGCAGGTGCCGGTGGCGCTGGTGGCGGTAGTTGAAAAAAGCGACACCATCACCGATGAAGACGTGGTGCAGCGGGTGGTGGTGGCTGCCAATGAGGTGTTCGAGGCCAAGTTGGCGCTGGTCGGGCTGGAGCAGTTCAACCCCTTCATGCGCATGGTGCTGCTGCAGGCCATCGACAGCCATTGGCGCGAGCATCTGGCGGCGCTGGACTACCTGCGCCAGGGCATCCATTTGCGTGGCTACGCCCAGAAAAACCCGAAGCAGGAATACAAGCGCGAGGCGTTTGAACTCTTCAGCCAGTTGCTGGACGTGGTGAAGATGGAGGTGACGCGCTTGCTGCTGACCGTGCGCATCCAGAGCCAGCAGCAGGTGGCCGAAGCCGCGGAAGCGCTGGAGGCCCAGGCTGGCCACGTGGCCAACGTCACCTACACCCATCCGAATGAAGATGGCAGCGTCAGCCAGGAGACCGAGGCCAGCACCGCGGTGGCCGACTTGCCCCGGGTCGGCCGCAACGACCCTTGCCCTTGCGGAAGCGGCAAAAAATACAAAAGCTGCCACGGTAAACTGGCCTGACGGTTTTGCGGTTTTTATCGATTTAAATTCAATAAATGCCTTCGTAAACAGTCGGTCACAGTTTTGGGTCGAAGTTTGCCAACTTGCGCACGGTGCTTGTGTCTTGTTGCAGTATGGTTTGGGCATCACGCGCTGGGTGGGTGGCAATTCCATCCCACGCTTAGGGGGTGGATCCCTTGTCCGGACCGGCTAGACTCGTGTCATAGTTGACGCTGTTCAGCCTCCGGCTCGGCTTTTGCTTTGGCGTCTGGCATGTCTTGTGCGCATTTGAGTATTTTTGGGGGTTACATCATGAAATTGAAGGTCATCGCAGCGGCGCTGGTGTCGGTCGCGGTCTCTGCTGGCGCCTACGCGGCCGGTGGTTCGCTGGGCACGATTGGCAATGCCAGCTTTGCCAGCGGGTCGATTGCACCCGGTGCAGTCATCAGCGATGTGTGGACTTTTTCCATCGCGGTCGGCTCGTCGGTGGCGGCCTCTGTCACCAACGTCGAAATCTTCGCCGGCCCGTTTGCGATCAACAACATCCTGGGCTTTTCGGCCACGCTGGATGCCTCGCCGTTGACCCTCACCACTGTGCCCTTCCCCGGTGGCGCTGCGCAGGTGCTGGCCGCTGCAACCAGTTTGCTGGCCGGTTCGCACACGCTGACCATCATGGGCACGGCCGGTGATTTTGGTGCTACTTACGGCGGCAACATCGTTGCCACCACGGTGCCCGAGCCCGAAACGTTGGCGATGATGCTGGCCGGCCTGGGTGCGTTGGGCTTTTTGGCAAGGCGCCGCCAGAACGACTGATCATCTTCCGGGCAGCGCCCGGTTCGGCAAAAAAAAGCGGCTAGGGCCGCTTTTTTCATGGGCGCTCGCTGGCCGTCTGCCGTCCGGAGGCGCCCCTACAATCCTGACCCTGCCGCCAATTTCTGAGGATTTCTGCATGCCGGTCAATCTGTTGCCACCCGTCGCCGCTGACCTGCATGCCGTGCCCGGTGTGCGCCTGGGGGTTGCCGCAGCCGGGGTGCGCAAGCCCAACCGCAAGGATTTGGTGGTGATGGCCATCAATGCCGGCGCGGCGGTGGCCGGGGTGTTCACGCGCAACCGTGTCTGCGCCGCACCGGTGCAGGTTTGCCGCGAGCACCTGGCCGCCAACAGCGGCGTGCGGGCCATCGTCGTGAACACCGGCAACGCCAATGCCGGTACCGGTGCCGATGGCCTGGCGCGGGCGCACCGCACTTGTGCCGATCTGGCGTTGTTGATGGATTTGCGCCCCGAGCAGGTGTTGCCGTTTTCCACCGGCGTGATCATGGAGCCGCTGCCGGTGGAGCGCATCACCGCCGGCCTGCCGGCTGCGCTGGCCGATCTGCGTGCCGATGGCTGGCTGCAGGCCGCCCAAGGCATCATGACCACCGATACCTTGCCCAAGGCGGCGTCACGCCAATTGCAGATCGGCGGGCGCATGGTCACGATCACCGGTGTCAGCAAGGGCGCCGGCATGATCCGGCCCAACATGGCAACGATGCTGGGCTTCATGGCCACCGATGCGGTGATCAATCCGGCCTTGCTGCAGCCGCTGTTGCAGGAGGCGGCCGACGCCAGCTTCAACCGCATCACGATCGACGGTGACACGTCCACCAACGATTCGTTTGTATTGATCGCCACCCAGCTTGCCGGCCATGCGGTGATCGACTCGCTGGCCTCGGCCGACGGCCAGGCCTTGCGGGCGGCGGTGATCTCGCTCGCGCAACAGCTTGCGCAGGCCATCGTGCGCGATGGCGAGGGTGCCACCAAGTTCATCACGGTGCTGGTTGAAGGCGGTGCCAATCACGACGAATGCAGTCGTGTGGCCTACGCCATTGCCCATTCACCGTTGGTGAAAACCGCGTTTTTTGCCAGCGATCCCAACCTGGGCCGCATCCTGGCGGCGGTGGGTTATGCCGGCATCGCTGACCTGGACCAAACCCTGATCGACTTGTTCCTGGACGATGTGCATGTGGCGCTGCAGGGTGGCCGCCATCCCGATTACCAGGAGCGCGACGGCCAGCGCGTGATGCAGCAAAGCGAGATCACGGTGCGGGTGCGGCTGCACAGGGGTGCGGCATCGGCCACGGTCTGGACCTGCGATCTGTCGCACGACTACGTCAGCATCAACGCCGATTACCGCAGTTGACGGCAGGCCTGGGTCACCCAGCTTGCGCCAAAAAATCGGACATCCGCAGCAGCCCTGGTGGCGGCGCTTTGCGCTGCCGCCCGATGATTTGCTGCGCGATGCGGTGTACCGGCGGCTGTGGCTGTCAATCCTGATCAGCTCGGTCGGCGGGCAGATCACCTTGCTGGCCCTGCCGCTGACCGCAGCGCTGCTGCTGCACGCCACGCCGCTGCAAATGGGCTGGCTGACCACGGTGGAGACACTGCCGTTTGTGTTGTTCTCGCTGCCGGCGGGGGTTTGGCTGGACCGGGTGCGCAAGCTGCCGGTGTACCTGCTGGGCGAGTGCACGATTGCGCTGGCGGTGGCCAGCGTGCCGCTGGTGCACCACCTGGGCTGGCTGGGCATGGGCTGGCTGTACGGCGTGGGCTTTGTGATCGGCTGCGTGGCCACCGTGGCGGGCAGCGCGGCGCAGATCGTGCTGACCCAGGTGGTGGACCGCGAGCGCCTGGTGGAAGCGCATGCCAAGAATGCGCTGGCCGCCTCGGCCGCCGATGTGGCCGGCCCCGGTGCGGCCGGCTTGCTGATCCGCTTGTTGGGTGCGCCGGTGGCTTTGCTGATGGATGCACTGATGCTGCTGGCCTCGGCTGCGATCCTGCGCGGCCTGCCGGTGATCGAGCAGCGCCCGGCGCGGCCGGTGGCCCATTTCTGGCGTGATCTGCTGACCGGCCTGCACTTTGTGCGTCGACAGCGGCTGTTGCTGGCTTTGGCCTGGGTGGTGGGCGGCTGGCAGTTGTGCAGCAACGCGGTCCAGAGCGTGCAAATCCTGCACGCCACCCGGGGTTTGGCCTTGGGTGAGCTGGCGATAGGTCTGTGTTATGCCGGCCTGGGCCTGGGCACCTTGTTGGCCAGCGTGATGGGCCACCGCATCAGCCTGCGCCTCGGGCCCGGCCCCGCCGTGGTGATCGGTTTTGCCACCAGCGGCCTGGGCTGGTTGTTGCCCGCGCTGGCCCCGGCCGGTGTGCTGGGCGTGGTGGCTTTTGCCGCGATGCTGATGCTCAATGGCGTGGGGGCCGTGCTGGTGTACATCAATTTCCTGGCGCTGCGCCAGGCGGTCACCCCCGAGCCGCTGCTGGGCCGCATGACCACCACGATGCGTTGGCTGATCCTGCTGCCGGCTGGGCCCGGGGCCATGCTGGGCGGATGGATTGGCCAGACAGCAGGCTTGCCGCTGGCGCTGGGTGCCGCCGGCCTCAGTGCACTGGCATTGGCAGCGCTGGGCTGGCGCAGCGCAGTGATCCGCAGCCAGCGCAGCTTGCCGTCGCCCGAGGCCGATGACTTGGGCTTGAGCTTGGGCTTGGGGGTCGAGGCCACGCTGGGCGCCGTGCCCGACAGCCGCACGCCAGGCGGGGTTTGATCAGGCCTGGGCTGGCACAAACCGGTCCACCGCATCGGTGATCAGCCCGTCCACGCCCAGCGCCAGCAGCCGCTGGGCATCGGCCCATTCGTTGACGGTGTAGACCATCGCCCGCCAGCCTGCGGCATGAATTCGCTTCAGCAGCGCAGCATCCATCAGCGTGTGGTTGGTAACGATGGCCACGCAGCCAAGTGCCGTGGCCAGCTCCGGCCAGCCCGCCCACAGTTTGTCCAGCAGCAGCGCGCGTGGCAAGGCCGGCGCGGTTTGTTTGGCGCCGTCCAGCGCCTCGGGCCGGAACGAACTCAGCAGCGGTGGCACGGTGGCACCGGCCCACAGCCGCGCCGCCAACTCGGCCACTTTCTGGCCGGTGTGCTCTTCGTCACCCGGGTTGGGTTTGATCTCGATGTTGAGCATCAACCCGTTGCGCAGCACATACGCGGCGATGGCCCGCAGTGTGGGCAAAGGCTCGCCGGCATGGGCCCGGCCGTGCCAGCTTCCTGCGTCAAGCTGCGACAGTGTTTGCCAGCTTTGCTGCCCGGCCGTGCCCACCCCGCTGGTAGTGCGCTCCAGCACATCGTCATGCATCAGAAACGGCACACCATCGGCCGAGAGCTTGACGTCGCATTCAAAGGCGCGGTAACCATGTGCCGCACCCAGCCGGAACGCCGCCAAGGTGTTTTCGGGCGCCAGCTTGCCGGCACCGCGGTGCGCCACCCAGCGGGGATAGGGCCAGGGATTCATGTCAGGCGCCCACCCGCAGCCCGGTTTCGGCGTCAAACCAGTGCAATTGCGCCGGTTCACAGCCCAGCAGCACGGTCTGGCCCAGCGCTGGTGGCGGCAGCGTGGCATCGATGCGCACGGTGAACAAGATGCCGCCCAGCCGGCCGTGCACCAGACGCTCGGCGCCCAGCATCTCGATGGTCTCCACCAGCAGCGGCCAACTGCCATGGGGGCCATCGGCGCCGATCTGGGCATGCTCGGGCCGCAAGCCCAGCACCAAGGCCCCGGCACGCGGTGCGGCCACCGGCAATACCAGCACCTGCCCACCCACGGTGAAGCGTGAACCGTCGGCCTGGCCCTGCAGCAGGTTCATCGGCGGCGAGCCGATGAAGCTGGCGACAAAACTGCTGGCCGGCTTGCCGTAGACCTGCTCGGGCGTGCCCATCTGCTCCACCCGGCCGGCGTTCATCACGATCATGCGCTGGGCCAAGGTCATCGCCTCGACCTGGTCGTGGGTGACAAACAGCGAGGTCACGCCCAGTTCGCGGTGCAGTTTTTGGATCTCCAGCCGGGTTTGCGCACGCAGCTTGGCATCCAGGTTGGACAAGGGCTCGTCGAACAGAAAAGCCGACGGCTGGCGCACGATGGCCCGGCCCATCGCCACCCGCTGGCGCTGGCCGCCAGACAGCTCACGCGGGGTGCGCGCCAGGTACGGCCCCAATTCCAGAATGCCGGCCGCTTTTTGCACCCGTGCCTCGATCTCGGCCTTGGGCAGCTTGGCGATCTTCAAGCCGTAGGCCATGTTGTCGTAGACGCTCATGTGCGGGTACAGCGCGTAGTTCTGGAACACCATCGCGATGTCGCGCTCGGCTGGCTCCACATCGTTGACCACCCGCCCGCCAATGCTGATCTGGCCGTCGCTGATCTCCTCCAGCCCGGCCACCATGCGCAGCAAGGTGCTCTTGCCGCATCCCGAGGGGCCGACGATGACGATGAACTCACCGTCGGCAATATCGGCCGAAACGCCGTGGATGACCTGGTTGGCCTTGGGGCCGCGCCCGTAGCGCTTGATGACCTTGTGGATGGCGATGGCGCCCATGGTGTGATGTGCTTGTGCTTGTGCCTGCGTTTATTTTTCGGTATCGACCAGGCCCTTGACGAACCAGCGCTGCATGCCTAACACCACCAGTGCCGGTGGCAGCATCGCCAGCATTGCGGTGGCCATCACCAGGTTCCACTCGTTCTGCGCATCACCGCCAGAGATCATGCGTTTGATGCCTATCACCACCGGGTACATCGATTCATCGGTGGTCACCAGCAGCGGCCAGAGGTACTGGTTCCAGCCGTAGATGAACTGGATCACAAACAGCGCGGCGATGCTGGTGGACGACAGCGGCAGCAGCATGTCCTTGAAAAAGCGCAGCGGGCCGGCGCCGTCGATGCGCGCGGCCTCCAGCAATTCATCCGGCACCGTCATGAAGAACTGGCGGAACAAAAAGGTGGCGGTGGCCGAGGCGATCAGCGGCACTGTCAGGCCGGCCACGCTGTTGAGCATGCCCAGATCGGCCACAACCTTGTAGGTGGGGCCGATGCGCACCTCCACCGGCAGCATCAAGGTGATGAAGATGGCCCAGAAAAACACCATCCGAAAGCGGAAGCGGAAGTAGACGATGGCAAACGCCGACAGCAGCGAGATCGTGATCTTGCCCAGCGCAATCACCAGCGCGGTGGCCAGGCTGACCAGCATCATCCGCCCCACCGCCGCCTTGGAGCCCGAGACATTGCTGCCGCCGGCCAGCGCATCGCGGTAGTTCTCGATCAAGTGCGTGCCGGGCAACAGCGGCATCGGTGCTTGAACGATGTCTTGCGCGGTGTGGGTGGACGCTACAAACGTGATGTAAACCGGAAACGCCACCACCAGCACGCCGATCAGCAGCACCGCATGCGCCAGCACCTGCAACCAGCGGCTGCGCTCGACCATCAGTAAGTCACCTTCTTCTCGACAAAGCGGAACTGCACCACCGTCAGCGCCACCACGATCACCATCAGCACCACCGATTGCGCGGCCGAGCTACCCAGGTCCAGCGCCTTGAAGGCGTCGTAGTACAGCTTGTAGATCAGGGTGGAGGTGTCCTTGCCCGGCCCACCCTGGGTGGACGCATCGATGACCGCGAAGGTGTCAAAAAACGCGTAGACCACGTTGATCACCAGCAGGAAAAACGTGGTGGGCGACAGCAGCGGCAACTGGATGGTCCAGAAACGCCGCCAGGGCCTGGCGCCGGCGATCGCCCCCGCCGCGCTCAGCGAGTTGGGGCTGGCTTGCAGGCCGGCCCGGAAAAAAAGGAAGTTGTAGGAAAACTGATTCCAAACCGCCGCCATCACCACCCCCGCC
>JANOBL010000571.1:0-2137 GCA_031411635.1 Betaproteobacteria bacterium | reverse complement strand
CGGCCCGGCTGATGGGCAGTCCGGGCCGGCGCGTCTTCGTGCTGGTGGCGCGGCGTGGGTTGGGTAAAGGCCATTTTTTTGAAATGCTCTGGAACCGCGAGCGGGTGCAGGCCTTCATCCGCGAGTCCTGGCCCGGGCGTGCTGCACCACCGGATTACGCGGCGGCGATGTACGTGAACCTGGGGCTGTCGCTGGAAGTGTTTTCGGCGATCGACCGCCTGATCATCGTGTTGGTGGACCGGGCCAGAAAGGTCTTCGAGGTGCCGGGCAAAACCGGCGAACCCAATGTGGCCTGGTTGATCTGGTGCACTTGGCACAAGCTGCACGACAACCGCATCGGTTGCCTGCAGGCGGTGTTGCGGCTCTACGCCGAGCATGCCCAGCGGTCTTCACAGCGGCTGCTGATCACGCTCAGCAGCTTTGACATGCTGTTTGATCGACAGGGGCATCCGAAGAACGCGATGCTGTACCGGGTGATCGACACGCTGATCGGCGATGCCGGGGCCAAGGTACCGATCGACGTGCTGCTACTGTGCAGCGACGCCGGCTTGCCGCGCATGTTCCTGCGCCAGCCCAGCCAGGGTTCAGCACTGAAGTGTGGCTCGCTGGACGGCTGGAACCCGCGGCCACCACAAGTCCTGGCCCATCTTTTGACGCCCGACAGCAGCGAGCGTGTGTCGCGGCGAGTGCAGGACACCGTTAAGCGGCTCAGATTGAATGTGGGCCAGGGACCCATCCGTCCCCAGGCGCTGCTGCATGTGCTGCGCAGCGCGCGTGCCATCGCCACTGTATGCAAATACTTCCCGGAGGTTGCGCTAGCGATCGCGGTCATGCCCGGCCGGCTAGTCCCGACGATGTCGGGTCGGCTTGAAGATCGGGCGCCCGCCAGCCCTGGCAGTTTGATGATCACTGACCCGACTAAGCTGCGTGCGCTGCAGGCCCGGATCCTGGCGTGGATGCGTGAATTAGAAATCAAGCCTGGTGGCCAATTGGTGCCCGAATTTCCGTTGATCGTGGCCCGTCTGGCTGCAGAGATTCCGAAGGATGGCGACATCGATTTTGATACCTTGGGCCAGGATCTGGACAAGCTCAACCGACCGTCTTCCAGCGCCAAGTTGCTGAAGTCTGCCGAGCAGATCGATAGCGACTTCAGGCAGCTCTACCAAACCACCCAGCGCAGCCGCTACCTGTTGACCATCGTCTGCGCGGCGGCGGCGGAGTGTGGCTGGTCCTTGCCGGACAAGGTGGCTTGGACGTTTTCGCCGGGCAAGGTGATCGACTGGCTGAGGGCCTTGCGGACCGAGCTGGCGCCCCACCTGTCGATAGACCGCAGCGACATGATCATCGCTCGCGTGTTGGAGGTGTTTCAGTCCCGCCATGAACGCAGATGTCCCTTGCCTGGCTTCTTTGGGCCGAATCCCCAGTCGACAAAGGGGGCGCTGCTGGCGCGTGAACTGCTGGTGGTGCAACGCACCCTTCGAGGCGCTTCTGGCGCGAGGGCGCCGATGGATGTCAAAGAAATCGAAAAGTGGGTGGAGCATGAGTTCCGTGGCCCGATGGGCTGGCGTTTGCAGCAAAGGCTGCTGTGGCATATCGCGGTGATGGGCCTGTCGGTGCAGGCCGATGTGTTGGCCATGGCACCGCTGGTCGAGGCGGACTGCCGGCAGTTCGTGGCCGATGTGTTGGGGCTGCACGAAACGGTGGTGGTGACGGCCGAACACTTGCGCAATGGCGCGGCGGCTGCGCTGGTGGATTTGGCGATCGATGTGCTGGTGCACCGCGCCTTGCTATTCCGCTTGAAGCCGGTTAGCCTGGGCCCAGTGGAGGTGCGCAGCCTGACGCCCCAGGGCGGCGTTGCGGTTGGTTCACTGAGTCTGAAGGCGTTCAAGAAAGCCTGTGCCGGCTGGGACGAGGCTGAGAAAACCAGCCGGAACCCCGAACTGATGCCCGACTCCGGCTGGCGCTTTGCCATCCACCGCTTTTTGCAGCGCTCTATCCTGGAGCATCTGCGGGCGCCGTTTGTCGAGTATGCCCAGGTCGACTCGTTCGGCCTGTCGCTGTGGGCGTCCCAGCCCGATGAGTTGCCGCGGCCCAACCAGGCCGCCGCGCATGACATCGCCAACCTGGTGGCCGCCTG
>JANOBL010000570.1:0-3593 GCA_031411635.1 Betaproteobacteria bacterium | reverse complement strand
GGTGAGTACGTCACCGGCCCGAAAATCGTCACTTCCGCCACAAAGGACGCGATGCGTCAGTGCCTGAAGGACATTCAGACCGGTGAGTACGCCAAGAGCTTCATCCTCGAGAACAAGGCCGGTGCCCCGACCCTGATCTCGCGCCGCCGGCTGACCGAAGAGCACCAGATCGAGGTGGTGGGCGAGAAGCTGCGCGCGATGATGCCGTGGATCAAGGCCAACAAGCTGGTGGACAAGAGCCGCAACTGAGCGAGCCTTGAACGGCAGGCTCGCGCTTGCAGGCGCGAGCCCGTTCGCGCCGGCCGCCTGCAAGCAGTTGCAGGCGGCTGTTTCGTCGCTCACTGCCGTGGATCAAGGCCAACAAGCTGGTGGACAAGTCGCGCAACTGAGCATGTTTTGAGCCGGGTCAGCCCCGGCCACCGCTGGTCTACAACGCCGTCTGCGAGCCCTCGCCGACGGCGTTTTCGCTACAGCAGTTGCTCCGGCACAAAACCCCCGAGCAACATGTTCTGCAACTGCAGCCAGAACGAGGATTCGGGCTCGCTGTCCAGCACCTGCTCCTTGTCGTCGTCCACCGCCACCCATTGCAATTGCCGGTCTGCACTGTGCTTGACCCGGTAGGCGTTTTGCACCCGGCTGATCTTGATCACCCGCAGCATCTCGCGCGCCAGCTCGGGGCTCTCGACAAACACGCCCAGCTCGGTGTTCTGGGTGCGCGATCGGGGGTCCAGGTTCATCGAGCCAAAAAAGGTCTTGTCGCCATCCACCACGGCGGTCTTGGCATGCAGCCGGCCCACCGACGAGCCAAACAGCCCAAGCCGGGTGTTGCGCTGGGTGCGGCTGGGGCTCAGCTCGTACAACTCGACGCCGGCATCGATCAAACGCGGCCGGTAGCGTGAATAACCGGTGTGCACCAGTGGCTCGTCGGTGGCCGCCAGCGAGTTGGTCAGCACCGTGACCTTGACCTGCTTCTTGCCCAGCGCCTCGAAGGCCGAGATGCCCAGCGGCCCGGGGATCAGGTAGGGCGAGGTGATGGTCACCTCCTTGTCGGCGGTCCAGATTTTCATCAAGGCCTGGTAGGCCAGGCTGTCGGCATAGGCCTTGTCGGCGTCGCGCGACAGCTTGTCGGGTGGATCGGCCAGCGCCATTGCCCGGCCCCAGATCAGGCCCAGGCGGCCGGCGCCCAACTCGTCGGCGATCGGGCCGTAGCCCAGCGCATCCACCTCGGGCAGGTCCAGCGGCGGTGCGCTGCGGGCGTCGGCGGTCAGGCTGGCAAAACGCTGGCGCAGCAATTCGGCCGGGGCCTGCGCGGGCGACACCGCCTCGATCGGCAGCACCACCGGGCTGTTCCAGTAGCGATCAAAGGATTGGCCCAGCTCGGCCACCACGGCGCCGACGATCAGCGCATCCAGATCGACAAAATTGTGCTGCGCACCGCGCTGGAAGTAGTCGTCAGCGATGTTGCGGCCTCCGGCCACCGCCATCGCGCTGTCGGCCACCAGCAGCTTGTTGTGCATGCGGTGGTTGAGCCGCCGCACCTCCAGCAGCGAGGCCGCAAAACGCCCCACCAGGCCACTGCCACGCGCTGCGCCAAAGGGGTTGAACAGCCGCACCTCCACATTGGGCAAGCTGGCCATCGCGCGCAGCATGTCGTCGGTGTGGGTGGTGTACAGGTCGTCCACCAGCAAACGCACCCGCACACCGCGCGCCGCTGCATCGGCCAGGTGGCTGAGCAGCAAGCGGCCGGTGGCATCGTTGTCCAACACGTAGTACTGCACGTCCAGCGAGTGCTTGGCGCGCTTGATCAGTTGCAGCCTGGCATCCAGCGAATAAACGCCCAGCGGCATCAGGCGAAAGCCGGACAAGTCGGGTGACGGTGACGAGACTTGGGCGATCCGGGTCAGTGGGCTGTCGGTTTGCGCCGGCATCGCTGACGAGTTGCGGCGCTCGACCCCCGTCGGCAGGCTGCCGCAGCCGGCCAGCCACAGCAGCAAGCCCAGCGCCCAGAGCAGCGCCACGGTGCGCAGCAAGGCCGAGTCCTGGGCCGACGGATTGCTGGGAACGAGTGCTCGATTCGATGGCGTAGAGAGATGCATGGTGGGCTCCTGGGCGGTGACCTGCACGCTTTGTTTACGGGCCGGTGGGCGCGCTGGATGCAGGCCGGCCCGCGGCGGGTGGTTGGCGTCAGGGCTCGGGTATCCTCGCGCACTTGCTGCCAACCGCTGCCCATGCCCGAAACCCTGCCGTCCAACCCCGATCATCCGACGCCGGACGACGAGCCGCCACCGCGCCCGCGCCGCAAGGGCATTTATGTGCTGCCCAACTTGTTCACGCTGGCGGCGCTGTTTGGCGGTTTTTATTCGATCGTGATGGCGATGAACGGCCGCTTCGACCTGGCGGCCATAGGCGTGTTCTGCGCGATGGTGCTGGACAGCCTGGACGGCCGGGTGGCGCGCATGACCAACACCCAAAGCGCGTTTGGCGAGCAGATGGACAGCCTGTCGGACATGGTGAGTTTTGGTGCCGCGCCGGCGCTGATCGTCTACGAATGGGCGCTGAAAGGCCTGGGCAAGGCCGGCTGGGCGGCGGCGTTTGTCTACTGCGCCTGCGCGGCCTTGCGGCTGGCACGCTTCAACACCAACATCGCCGTGGTGGACAAGCGCTTTTTCCAGGGCCTGCCCAGCCCGGCGGCGGCGGCGCTGGTCACCGGTTTCATCTGGATCATGGACGACCAGGGCTTCCGTGAAGGTGTCAAAGACATCCCCTGGCTGGTGTGGAGCACCTGGGCGCTGACCTTGTACGCCGGCTTGACGATGGTGACCAATGTGCCGTTCTACAGCTTCAAGGACTTTGGCTTGAAGCGCTCGGTGCCCTTTGTCACCTTGGTGGCAATTGCGCTGGGCATGGCGCTGATCAGCCAGCATGTGCCCGGCATGATGTTTGTGCTGTTCATGCTGTATGGGCTGTCGGGCTACGGCATGTACATCTACCGCCGCATGAAGGGCACACCGGTGAGTGTGATCGCCACCTCCACCGACGAGCCTGACGAGCGTGGATTGCATCGCTGAGGCCGTGCTACATTCCGTGTCCATGACGTTTCGCCCAGCCACCGCCTCGCTACTACCGAAAGTGCACCTGGCGCGCTGAACATCCTCGTCCCTCCTTTCGGATCAACGGCCCGCCCAGCGCAACGCAGCGGGCCGTTTGACTTTGCTAGACCCACCCGAGCTGCGCTGCAACCCACCTTTTCAGGAGATTGCCATGCCCATGCTCGACAACCCCGCCGCCAAGTACCGACCTTTTGCCCCGGTGCACCTGAGCGGCCGCCGCTGGCCCGATGCCGTGCTGAGCCGTGCGCCGCAGTGGTGCAGCGTGGATCTGCGCGACGGCAACCAGGCTTTGATCGAGCCGATGGACCCGGCGCGCAAGCTGCGTTTCTTCGAGGCCTTGGTGCGCATCGGCTTCAAGCAGATCGAGGTGGGTTTTCCGTCGGCATCTCAAGCCGATTTTGATTTTGTCCGGCTGCTGATCGCGCAGCGATTGATCCCCGACGATGTGACGATCCAGGTGCTGACCCAGGCGCGTGAGCCGTT
>JANOBL010000569.1:0-7306 GCA_031411635.1 Betaproteobacteria bacterium | reverse complement strand
GGCATCACAAAACGCAGCGGCCACATGATGTGCGGCGCACTGCGCAGCAGCCGCTCACGCTCGGCCAGCGCTTTGCGCACCAGGCTGAACTCGTAATACTCCAGGTAGCGCAGGCCGCCGTGGATCAGCTTGGTGGACGATGACGAGGTGTGGCGCGCCAGATCGTCCTGCTCGCACAGCAAGACCTTCAAGCCCCGGCCGGCCAGATCACGCGCGATGCCGGCGCCATTGATGCCGCCGCCCACCACCAGCACGTCGCAAGACAGTGGCGTGGCCGATGGCTGCGGCGTGGCTGCACCCGGGGCGGGCTGGTCCAAACAAGTCTCCTGGTGGGTGTCCACGACAGCGCGTGATGCTGACAGGTGGTTCGTTTTGGAACCGAGTTTGATTCTGGCGCTGAGCGAATGGCGCTGACTCGTGAGTATTAAGATTCGCTTTTTGTTCGCTTACGTTCGTTTGTAGCGCATCGACGACCCACCTGCAAGCCGGTTATCCCTGATCGCTGGCCGGCCGGGATCGCGTACCCTGGCCCCTTCAGACCCACTGTTGGTGCCCCGTGAGCGACCTGATCCCCAACCCGCGCCAGGCCGGCGTGCTGAGTGCCGTGCGTGAGCAAGGCTCGATCACCGTCGATGCCTTGGCCGAGCGTTTTGGCGTCACGCTGCAAACCGTGCGGCGTGATGTCAAGCTGCTGGCCGAGGCCGGGTTGCTGGCGCGGTTTCACGGCGGTGTGCGGCTGCCGGCCAGCACCACCGAGAACATCGCCTACCGCGCCCGCCAGGCGCTGAATGACGACGCCAAGCGCCGCATCGCACGCGCGGTGGCAGCGCAGGTGCCGGCCGGTTGCAGCCTGATCCTGAACATCGGCACCACGGTGGAGGCGGTGGCGCGTGAGCTGCTGGCGCATCGCGGCCTGCGGGTGATCACCAACAACCTGAACGTTGCCGCCATCCTGAGCGACAACCCCGATTGCGAGCTGATCGTGGCCGGCGGCCTGGTGCGCCAGCGCGACCGCGGCATCATCGGCGAGGCCACGGTGGAGTTCATCGGCCAGTTTCGGGTGGACATCGGGCTGATCGGCATCTCCGGCATCGAGGCCGACGGCACACTGCGCGATTTTGATTACCGCGAGGTCAAGGTGGCGCAGGCCATCATGCGGGCCAGCCGGCAAGTGTGGCTGGTGGCTGACCACAGCAAGTTCAACCGCCCGGCGATGGTGGAGGTGGGCCGGCTGGACCAGGTGGACAGCCTGTTCACCGACGCCGCGCCGCCGCCGGCCTTTGCCACGCTGATGGCCGATGCCGGCGTGGGCTGCGTGGTTTGCGGCGAGGGCCCAGGCAAGGGCCCAGGCAGTGGCGTCGTCAACGACTGTCCAGGAGACAACCCATGAGCTTTATTCTTGCGCTGGACCAGGGCACGTCCAGTTCACGCAGCATCGTGTTTGACGCCGCTGGCCGCATCGTGGCGATGGCGCAGCAGGAGTTTGCGCAGATCTATCCGCAGCCCGGCTGGGTGGAGCACGACCCGGAAGAAATCTGGTCATCGCAGCTCGCCACCGCACAACAGGCCATCGCCAAAGCCGGGTTGACGGCACGCGAAATCAGTGCGATCGGCATCACCAACCAGCGCGAGACCACCGTGGTGTGGAATCGCCGCACCGGCCAGGCCATCCACAACGCCATCGTCTGGCAAGACCGGCGCGGCGAGCCACTGTGTGCCCAACTGCGTGAACAAGGCCATGCCGAGTTGATCCGCCGCAGCACCGGCCTGGTGGTGGATGCGTATTTTTCGGCCACCAAGATCCGCTGGATATTGGACCATGTGAGCGGCGCCCACATCGCTGCCGCGCATGGCGACCTGGCCTTTGGCACGGTGGATAGCTGGCTGCTCTACAAGCTGACCGGCGGCCAGGTGCATGCCACCGATGTCAGCAATGCCGCGCGCACGATGCTGTTTGATATCCGCCACAACGTCTGGGACCACGAGCTGTTGAAGCTGCTGCATGTGCCCGACAGCCTGCTGCCCACGGTGCACCCCAGCAGCCATGTGTTTGGCCAGACCGATGCCGCGCTGCTGGGTGCGGCAGTGCCGATTGCCGGCATGGCCGGCGACCAGCAGAGCGCGCTGTTTGGCCAGGCCTGCTTCAAGGCCGGGCTGGCCAAGAACACCTACGGCACCGGCTGCTTCATGCTGATGCACACCGGCGACAAGTTTCGCATCAGCGAAAACGGCTTGATCACCACCAGCGCGGCACAGCCGGCCGCTGGCAAGCCCGAGTTTGCGCTGGAGGGCAGCGTCTTCATTGGCGGCGCGGTGGTGCAGTGGCTGCGCGACGGGCTGAACGCGATCAAGGCCAGCAGCGAGGTGCAGGCGCTGGCCGAAAGCGTGCCCGATGCCGGTGGCGTGATGTTTGTGCCGGCCTTCACCGGCCTGGGCGCACCGTATTGGGATGCCCATGCGCGCGGCACCATCACCGGCTTGACGCGCGGCAGCACGGTGGCCCATATCGCGCGTGCGGCGCTGGAGAGCATTGCCTTCCAAAGTGCTGCGCTGCTGCAGGCGATGAGCCGGGATGCGGTGGCGGCAGGCGGTGCACCGGTGGCGGAGTTGCGGGTGGATGGCGGGGCCTGCGTCAACGATCTGCTGATGCAGTTTCAGGCCGATCTGCTGGGCATCACTGTGATGAGGCCGCAGGTGACCGAGACCACCGCGCTGGGCGCCGCTTACCTGGCGGGTTTGGCGGTGGGTGTATTCAAGAACCTGGACGAGTTGTCGGCGCTGTGGCAGGTGGAGCGGCGCTTTCACCCCACGCTGCCACGTGAACGGGCGCTGGACTTGATGGCGCGGTGGGAGCGGGCGGTGCGGCAGGCGACGGTGGGTTGAGACCAGATCAAACCAGACTGGCCCCGATATTGATCAACAACGCCAGTACCGTGGTGTTGAACAAAAACGCCAGCACGCAGTGCAGCGCACCAACGCGCCGCATCGGCTTGGACACAAACGACACATCGGCCGTTTGGCCCGAGGTGCCGATCACCGCCGCGAAGTAGAAGAAATCGCCATAGTCCGGCGCGTCATCGTCCGGAAAGCGCAGCCCGGGCGGGCGGCCATGTACCAATGCGGCGTAGTAGTCGTGGGCATAGTGGATCGCAAACATCACCTGGATGAAGCCCCAGGAGGTGAACACCGTGATGCCAGCCAGCGCCACATGCCAGCCCTTGGCCGCGCCGTGCATCTGCCGGGCCAGTGCCAGCTCACCGGCGATGGCGCCCACGCTGGCCACGGCGGTCAGCACCACCAGCAGCAGGATCACCAGTTGCCCATCGTCATGCAGGCGGCCGCGCCGTTGCATGTGGTCTTGCGAGGACCGCACCATCATCAGCGTGGCCAGCGCCACATAGAGCACGCTGCCGGCGTTCCAGGCCACCAGCCAACGGGTCAGCGCATGCGGCATCAGCCCGGCCGGCAGCAGCAGGCCCACGGCGATGGTCACCGCCAACGTGAAGAACAGTCGTGGCCGCAGCAACACTGGCTTGAACATCCGGGCTTGTCGCCAGGTCATGCGGTCTCGCTTTCGGCTTTGCCATGCTTGCGTTGCCCCGTGAAGCGCTGGCCCGTCGGCGGCAGCAGCAGCACACAATCGTTCATCACCACGGACATCCTCCTTGCCTTGAACGATTTGGCCACACTGCCCGCTACCCTTCCAGCGACGCTCCAGACACTCGGGCTTGAACTGCCCAGCCCGGCCTTTCTGCTGGGTGCCGTCGTGTTCGGTTTGATCGGCATGGTGGCTTTTGCTTCGGGCCGCAACACCGGGCGGCCGCAGCGCAAATGGCTGGGCGTGGCGTTGATGGCCTATCCCTATGTGATCACGCAGACCGGCTGGATGTTGGCGGCGGGTGCGGCGCTTTGTGCGGCGCTGTACTTTGAGCGGGATTGAGGGCTGCGGCCAATCGTCCAGAAGTTGGATGCGCCTGCCCGACCCCAATCTCAGGCCGTGTTTGCGGCGTCGGCCCCATCCACCCCCCGGGCCAGCAAGGCCAGGTCCGCCAGATCCTGCTTGCGCTGCACCGCCCGCCGCTCGTAGCTGGCCTGGTTCTTGGTGCACACCAGTGTGTAAGGCCGGCCCGTTTTGTCCGTCACGCTGTGCACATCACTTTCTGCGCCGCGGATCGATGACAGCACATGCGAGCGCTCGAATTCGGCGGCCTTGTAGCGCCAGACGCGCTGATCGGGGTTGACCAGAAACCGGGCTAATTCATTGCAGTGCTGGCAGCGGCATGGCAGCGCGCCGTCGCGGCGCCAGTCGCCCGGTGGTACCAGGGCCAAGGCCACACGGGCGTCAAGATGCGCACGGCAGGCGGCGCACAAGCGCTGCACCGGTGCCGCCTTGAAAACCTCGGGCTGCCCGGCCCAGCGGCGCAGCACTGGCAGCAGCAAGGCATCCAGGCCGTAAGTCTTGGGCCAGGCCAGCAGATGGGCTGCCGCCCGGGATGCCAGGTCGGCGGCTATGCGGCAAAGCGCGGCCATCAGGTCGGCCACGGTATCTGCATCAACAGCCTGGGGCCGCAGCCCAACGTCGGCCGGCACCGGCCGCGCCGGATCACCCGGCAGCGCATCAACCAGTGCGCTTGCGGCGGCTCGCAAGGGCTCCGCTGCCAACCCGCTCAGCGCTGCCTGGCACAAAAGATCGGCGCAAGCACCCAGGCCTGCCGCCGCATTGGCTTGGACCACCAGCGCCAGCAACTCACCGGCCCGGCTGGCCGACAGCAGGCCCAGGGCCTCCAGCAACGCCGCGTTTTCGCTCTTGCCATGCGCGCCGGTTGCGATCACCCGGGTGACCAGGGCTTCGATGTGCCCGGTATCCTCCAACTGCGCCAGCAGCGTGAGCAGTTGGGAAGCCGCGCTGTCGTCCACCGGCTGGAAATAACCCACCCGCTGAGGCCAGGTTTGCAGCATGTGGCCCACCAGTTCATGCGCCTCGCGCCACAGCGCCGAGCCCACTTGCCCACCTTCTTCCAGCCACTGCCCGGCCAGCAAATCCAACCAGGGCAAGGTGGCGGCCAGGCCGCCCTGGTTCAGCACCGCCAGGATCCGGTGTTTGGGCCACAGCACCAGTGCGGCATGGCGGTAGGTGCGGTCAAACGAGGCGCCCTCGTTGCCGGTGGCCTCCTGGAAGTACTGCTCGTCGGGCTCCAGGTCTTCCAGGGCGTCGTTGGGGCAGAGTTCTTCATCGCTGAACGGAAGGTCCCCCAGCCCGGCCGGGCTGCCATCCGGCAGCATCCAGTTGGAGAGTGTCAGGCTGCGGTCAAAGACTTCGCCGATCTCGAATTCGTCGTCGTCGTCGTCGCCGCCATGGCCACCCCGCCCCCAGCGGCGCGCGCTTGAATAACCCGTGTGTTCAGCGGAGCCGCTTTCTTCCACTGTCAGCAGCGCCAGATGCAGATCGCAACCGGCCAGTGCCGCCGCCTCGACCAACACGCCGGCAGCGGCGGCATCCTCGCCTTTGAGCGCATCGAATGACAGCTCGGCCGGGGTGTAGGCATGCGCCAGCAGGTAGACCAGTTTCTCGGGTGTGGCATCGTCGGCCGTGCCCTTGGCGGCCGACCACTGCTGCAGCAACGCCGCCGTGCCGCTGGTCTCGGCCTGGTAGTTTGGCGGCTGGGGCGGGCTGCCTGTGCCCTTGCGCAACAGGTTGTAGACCAGCACCAGGCGGTTGCCCGAGGTCACCGGCAACACCTCGTGTGTGCAGTCGGCATAAAAGGCGGCAAAGGCCAGCTCAGACGGGTCTGGGCAGCGCAGGTCCAGTTGCACCTCCTGGCCCTGGTGGCGCACGACGAGTTCACCACCCTCGCACAGCGCTGGCAGCGCGATGATCAGCGTCGCAAACATGCCCGGCGATTTTTCGGTGTCGCGGTGGCTGACAAAGAAGCTGCCTGGGTCGTACACCAGCAGCTTGTACAACTCGGGCAGCACGCTGTCGCTGACCCCCAGGCCGGTGGCCACCCGCGCGACGATGGCCTGCAGGCAAGTGGCCCAGTGCTGGCCAGCGATGTGCACCTGGTCGGCTGCAATCTGCCAGGTGCGCCGTACATCGGTGTCAACCAGCGTCTGCCCGCCCCGGCCATATGGCGCGCGCCGGGCCACTGCGATCAACTGCTGGGCCTGCGCTGGCAGCAACGGCAATGCAATCGGCCCGACACCGTCCACCTCGATGCGCAACAAGGGCGTGGCGCTGACGCCGGCCGCATAAAAATCGCCCGGTGTGCGGGCGGTGCTCAGCAGCGTTGCCAGTTGGTTGGGGAGGGTGGGCAAGGTGGCCCCTTTCGTATTCAGCGACGTGCTCGGCGTTGGCCGTGTCACGGCCTGGCGGCTGTAGGCGCCAGCATCGCCAAGGCATCGCGCCATTCGGCCAGCATCATGCCCTGGTGCCAGCCCGAGCCGGGCGCGGCGCTGATCAACATCGCTGCACCCTGCCGGGCCGCTGCCGCGTGGCGCTGCCAGGTGGCCAGGCTGCGCAGCCATTCGGGTTGAAACGTGGCGCCCGATTTCATCTCCACCGGCCACAGCTCACCGGCGCGCTCGATCAGCAGATCAACCTCATTGCCGATGTTGTCGCGCCAGAAGAACAGCCCGTTTGCCAGGCCTTGCTGGCCGCAGTGCTTGAGGTACTCCACAACTAGGACTTTGTCCACTATACGAAGCCTGGCCGCATGCAGTGCACCTTGGCTTGCTGACCACCACCGTGTGCTGCCGAGCAACTGCAAGGCCGGCTGATCGCATTCGGCCCGCGATTCAGCCCGCCTTCACCCGCAACCGCCAAGCATGCAACAGCGGCTCGGTATAGCCACTCGGCTGCACCAGCCCCTTGAACACCAGATCACTCGCCGCCTGGAACGCCGCTGATTCCTTCAGCCGGCCCGACATGTTGGTGTAGGCCGCGTCGCCCTTGTTCTGCCCATCCACCACCTTGGCCATGCGCTTGAGCGTGGCCTTGACTTGCGCCTTGTCCACCACACCGTGCCGCAGCCAGTTGGCCATGTGCTGGCTGCTGATGCGCAAGGTGGCGCGGTCTTCCATCAGGCCGATGCCGTTGATGTCGGGCACCTTGCTGCAGCCCACGCCCTGGTCGATCCAGCGCACCACATAGCCCAGGATGCCCTGGGCGTTGTTGTCCAGCTCCTGCTGCTTTTCAAGCTCGCTCCACTTGGCTTTTTTGACAACCGGGATCGTCAGCAGGCCTTCCAGCAGCGCATCACGCTGGGCATCCACGTCGATCTTCTCCATCTCCTTCTGCACCGCCGCC
>JANOBL010000568.1:0-4441 GCA_031411635.1 Betaproteobacteria bacterium | reverse complement strand
GTAGGCGATGTCGTGCGGTCCGGGCGAGGCCTCGGGGTGGCCCTGGAAACAGAACGCCGGTTGGTCGGTGCGCGCCAGGCCTTGCAGCGTGCCGTCGAACAGGCTGGTGTGGGTAGGCCGCAGGTTGGCGGGCAGCGACTGTTGATCCACCGCAAAACCGTGGTTCTGGCTGGTGATCGACACCCGGCCCGAGTCCAGGTCCTTGACCGGGTGGTTGGCGCCGTGGTGGCCAAATTTCATCTTGAAGGTCTTGGCGCCAGAGGCCAGCGCCATGATCTGGTGGCCCAGGCAGATGCCGAAGGTGGGGATGCCGCTGTTGATCAGCGTGCGCGCGGCGTTGATCGCGTAATCGCAGGGCTCGGGATCGCCCGGGCCGTTGCTCAGGAAGATGCCGTCGGGCCGCCGTGCCAGTGCCTCGGCGGCCGGGGTTTGGGCAGGCACCACGGTGATCCGGCAACCCCGGCTGGCCAGCAAACGCAGGATGTTGCGCTTGATGCCAAAGTCGTAGGCCACCACATGGAATCGTGCATCAGCAAGCACGCCGTAACCGATGCCGAACTGCCATTCGGTCTGGTCCCAGGTGTAGGGCCGGGCCACCGTCACCACCTGAGCCAAATCCAGCCCGGCCATGCTGGGCGCGCTGCGGGCCCGCCCAATGGCCTGCGTGATGTCGCCCGGCGTCACCACGTGACCGGTTGCAAAAGTGCTGATGCAGCCACTTTGTGCACCGGTGCTGCGCAGCACCCGGGTCAGGCGCCGGGTGTCGATGCCGGCAATCGCCACCGTGCCCTCGCGCCGAAGGTAAGCGTCCAGCGTGGAGGTGGCGCGGAAGTTGGACAAACGCGCCGGCAAATCCTTGATGATCAGCCCGGCAGCATGGATTTTGGAGGCTTCCACGTCCTCCTCATTGATGCCGGTGTTGCCGATGTGCGGGTAGGTCAAGGTGACGATCTGCCGGCAGTAGCTGGGGTCGGTGAGGATTTCCTGGTAACCGGTGAGGGCGGTGTTGAACACCAACTCGCCGGCGGTGAACCCAGCGGCGCCGATCGACGCGCCTTGAAAAACCGAGCCGTCTGCAAGGGCGAGAAGCGCGGGGGGCAGGACTGGCAGCAAGAGAATGGCTCCGGATTCGCGCACGCCCAGCGCCGCTCTGTTTTGCCGCATCGCTGGATGGGCGGGCAGAGCCGGAAGTCCGGTGGGGAAACTTCGCAGGCGTTTCGCTAGGCTGCACGGTGGTGGGGACAACCTGGCAGGTAAACCTTCGAATTATAGCGGTTCAGGGTTTGTCCCAGGCTTGCTGGACCAACAGCCGGTGTCGGGCCGGCCAGTTCGGACCACAGTCCGGTCCTGGCGGAACTTACAATGCGCACAGCGAGTCCGACTTGCGTCTACGTCACACCCCTTTGGAGGTTCCATGAACGAACAACGCCTGCAAACCTTTCCTGGCAACGCCGGCTCAGGCTCGCTGGTCGCTGATCAAAGCCGCGTTTTGCGCAATACCTATTGGCTGCTTGCGCTGTCGATGGTGCCCACCGTGCTTGGCGCTTGGTTGGGCGTGTCCACCGGCATCACCGCCGCGATGGGCGGTGGCCTGAGTGTCATCGTCTTCCTGGCCGGCGCGTTTGGCTTCATGTACGCGATCGAGAAGACCAAGGAATCATCCACTGGCGTCTATGTGCTGCTGGCCTTCACGTTCTTCATGGGCCTGATGCTGGCCCGCATGCTGGCGATGGTGCTGGGCTTCCGCAACGGCTCTTCGTTGATCATGACGGCCTTTGGCGGCACGGCAGTAGTTTTCCTGGGCATGGCCACCTTGGCCACGGTGATCAAGCGGGATCTGTCGGGCATGGGCAAGTTTTTGTTTGTCGGCGCGCTGATCCTGATGGTGGTTGGCATCGTCAACATCTTCATGCAGTCCACCGCGCTGATGATGACCTTGTCGGTGCTGGCAATCGTGATCTTCTCGGGCTTCATGCTGTTTGACATCAAGCGCGTGATCGACGGCGGCGAGACCAACTACATCAGCGCCACGCTGGCGATCTACCTGGACATCTACAACGTGTTCCAGAGCCTGCTGGCCATCCTGGGCATTGCCGGTGGTGAGCGCGACTGATCGGCCTTCAGGCTGACTTGTCAAGGGCTCCTCAGGGAGCCCTTTTCGCTTTCAGGCCCGGTCAAACACCGCCATGCTCTCCACATGCGCCGTGTGCGGAAACATGTTCACCGCGCCCGCCGCTGTGCAGTGGTAACCGGCCTGGTGCACCAGCAGCCCGGCATCCCGCGCCAAGGTGGCCGGGTTGCAGCTTATGTAGACGATGCGCTGCGGCCGCGCCCAGCCGTCGCGCGGTGCGGCATGCAGATCGGCCAGCGCCTTGGCCAGCGCAAAAGCACCTTCACGCGGCGGATCGACCAGCCATTTGTCGGCAGCGCCATAAGCCACCAGATCGTCGGTGGACAGCTCAAACAGGTTGCCCGCGGCAAAGCTGGCACGCCCGGCCAGGCCGTTGCGCTGCGCGTTGTCGCGTGCGCGCTGCACCAGCGTCTCGCTGCCTTCGATGCCCAGCACCTCACGCGCCCGGGTGGCGATGGCCAGCGTGAAGTTACCCAGGCCGCAGAACCAGTCGATCACCCGCTGATCACGCTGCGGCGCCAGCAGGCGCAGCGCCCGGCCCACCAGCACGGTGTTGATTGCGTGATTGACCTGGGTGAAATCGGTGGGCTTGAACGGCATCAGCAGGCCGAACTCGGGCAGCGCGTAGGCAAGTTCGGCCAGTTCGGGACCGCCGGGGTCCAGCAGGTGCACGGTGTCTGGCCCTTTGGGCTGCAACCACCATTGCACGCCGTGCTGCAGCGCAAAACCCCGCAGCCGGTCGGTATCGGCGGCCGTGACAGGCTCCAGGTGGCGCAACACCAGCGCGATCACCAAGCCCTCGGTCCGCTCACCGATCGCCAGCTCGATCTGCGGCAGCCGGTCACGCTGGTCCATGCCGGCGATCAGCAAACGCAGCGGCAGCAGCATCGCGCTGACCTTGGCCGGCAGCACCGGGCAGACTTGCATATCCGCCACGTAGCGGCTTTTGCGCTCGTGAAAACCCACTAGCACCACGCCCTTCTTGGCCACGTAGCGCACCGACAAACGCGCCCGGTAGCGGTAGCCCCAGGTGGGGCCGGCGATCGGGCGCAACATCTGCCCGGGTTTGACCTTGGCCAGGTGCTGCAGGTTGTCCTCCAGCACCCGCTGCTTGACCGCTACCTGCGCCGCAGCGTCCAGATGTTGCATCTTGCAGCCGCCACAGGCCCCGGCGTGCAGGCCAAAGTGCGGGCAGCCCGGTTGCACACGCTGTGCGCTCTCGCGCCGCAGCGCCATCATCGTGCCCTGCTCCCAGGCGTTTTTGCTGCGGCCCACGCTGACCTGCACTTGTTCACCCGGCAAGGCACCGTCGATGAACACCACCTTGCCCTCGGCATTGCGGGCCACGCCCTGGGCCTCCAGGTCGATGGAATCGACCGTCAACCATTCGTCTCTTGCTGTCATCGCCAGGATTATCCGGCCCGCAAAAAAGCCGCCCGCGGGCGGCTTTTTGCAGCAGCTTGACCGGCTTCAGGGCTTGATGTACTCGCTCATCACTTTCCAGCGCCCATCGGTGATCTGCGAGATGCGCGACAAATCGTTGCCCAGCCGCTTGGTGGCGGTAAAGGTGGTCTGCGGCGAGCCAAACATGTCGGGCGCTATCGTCATCGTGTCCATGGCCTTGATGAAGCTCTCGGTCGTCAGGTTGGTGCCGGCCTTGGCGGCGGCATTGGCAAACATGTCGACGATCAAATAGCCGTAAACCGAGAAAACCGTCGGGTCTTCGCTGAACTTGGTCTTGTACTTGTTGGCCCAGAAGCGCAGCGGCTGGGAGGCCTCGTCCAGGTAGGGGTTCTGCGCGGTCATGGTGGCGTACAGGCCGTCCATGGGCTTGCCGCCGAGCTTGTGGATCAGGTCGGTGTAGGACGCGCTGCTGCCCAAAAAGGTGGGGTTGAAGCCGGTCTTGCGCGATTCGCCAATCGCGCCGATGGTCTCGCGGATGATGGTGCCCAACACCACCAGGTCACAGCCGCCAGCCTTCATCTTGGCCACCTGGGACGAAAAATCGGTGGCGCCACGCTTGTAGCTGGTCTTCTCGACCAACTCCATGTTCAGCGTCTTCAGCCCGGCCTCGGCACCGCGCATCACCTCCAGTCCAAACTCGTCGTCCTGGTACATCGTGCAGACCTTCTTGGCCGCTTTTTCCTTCACCAACTTGGGCAAGGCCATGCGGATCTGGTCGTAGTAGGTGGCGGCAAACGCGTACTTGAGCTTGTGGAAGGGCTCGTACATCTCGCGTGCGGCGGTGATCGGCAAAAAGTTGATGACGTTTTTTTCAAACTGCACCGGCATGGCGGCGTTGTTGTGGGC
>JANOBL010000567.1:0-1575 GCA_031411635.1 Betaproteobacteria bacterium | reverse complement strand
GGGCTGATGTCATAGCCGGTCGGGTTGTGGCAGCAGGCATGCAGCACGACGATGGTGCCGGCGGCAGCGGCGTTCAGGTCGGCCAGCATCGCGTCGAAGCGGACGCCGCGCGCCTGCGCGTCGTAATAGGCGTAGGTCTCGACCGGAAAACCGGCATTGCTGAACAGCGCGCGGTGGTTCTCCCAGCTCGGGTCGCTGATCAGCACGGTGGCGCCGGGGTTGAGCTTCTTCAGGAAATCGGCGCCGACCTTGAGCCCGCCAGTGCCGCCCAGCGCCTGCACCGTCGCCACGCGATGGGCGGCCAGCACGGCGCGGCCTTCGTCGAAAGCGCCGAATACCAGGCCCTGCACGGCCTTGTCGTAGGCGGCGATGCCGTCGATCGGCAGGTAGCCGCGCGGCTTGGCGGCGTCGGTCAGCTGCCGCTCGGCGGCCTTCACGCAGGCCAGCAGCGGCAATTTGCCGGTTTCGTCGAAGTACACGCCCACCCCGAGGTTGACCTTGGCGGGGTTGGCATCGGCGTTGAACTGCTCGTTCAGGCCCAGGATGGGGTCACGTGGGGCAAGCTCGACGGCGTCAAAAAGCGACATGGCGATTCGATCCTGAAAGGACGGTGTCAGTGGGAGGGTGGGGGTTCAGAACAGCAGACAGGCAAAACCGACGACCTGCGCTACCCTGTCGGGTTGCTTTGCGGTGCGCCCACGGCCTGGAGCTGAGCGCATGATTTTAGGGCCTCGCGGCCCTGCACCCAGGGAAACCCCGATGCCTGAACTTGTTGAACTGCCCGATTCCGACCTGTCGGCGGTCGAATCCGACGCCGTGCCGCCGCATGGCGAATTTGTCAGCTTTCCCGATTCGCCCTTCCAGCTGTTTCAGCCCTACCCACCGGCGGGTGACCAGCCCAAGGCCATCGACCTGCTGTGCGAAGGGGTGGAAGACGGCCTGGCGTTTCAGACTTTGCTGGGCGTGACCGGCTCGGGCAAGACCTTCACCATGGCCAATGTGATCGCCCGCATGGGACGCCCGGCCATCGTGTTTGCGCCCAACAAGACCCTGGCCGCGCAGTTGTATGCCGAGTTCCGCGAGTTCTTTCCGCGCAATGCGGTCGAGTACTTCGTCAGTTACTACGACTACTACCAGCCCGAGGCCTATGTGCCGCAGCGCGATTTGTTCATCGAGAAGGACAGCTCGATCAACGAGCACATCGAGCAAATGCGCCTGTCGGCCACCAAGAGCGTGCTGGAACGGCGCGACACGGTGATCGTGGCCACGGTCAGCGCCATCTACGGCATCGGCAAGCCCGAGGACTACACGCAGATGCGCTTCATCACGCGGGTGGGCGACAAGATCGGCCAGCGCGACGTGATCGCCCAGCTGATCCGCATGCAGTACAGCCGCAACGATGTCGACTTCAGCCGGGGCAGCTTTCGGGTGCGTGGCGACACCATCGACATCTTTCCGGCCGAGCACAGCGAGCTGGCGCTGCGGGTCGAGCTGTTCGACGACGAGATCGAGACACTGAGCCTTCTTGACCCGCTGACGGGCCGCGTGCGGCAGAAGATTCCACGCTTCGTCATC
>JANOBL010000566.1:0-1561 GCA_031411635.1 Betaproteobacteria bacterium | reverse complement strand
CCGGGACTGCAAGGCATGGCCGAGCTTGCCAAGCACACGCGGCTGCCACTGGCCGCCACATGCGTCATCGCCATCAGGCTGATGCCGAGGTGCGAGTTCGAGTGCATCGACAGCCCCAAGTCCCACAGCGCGCACATGCGGGCCAGGGTCTGCGTCACGCGCAGGCCGCCCCAGTAGTGGTGGTCGGACAGCAGCACCTTGACCGAGCCCATCTCGGCGCCCTTGCGGAAGTCGGCCAGTGTCGTGATGACCATGTTGGTGGCCAGCGGCAGCCGCGTGTGCTTGGCAAGCTCGGCCATGCCTTGCAGTCCCGGCGTCGGGTCTTCGTAGTACTCCAGCAGTTCGTCCAGCTCGGGTGCCGCGGCGATGCTGGTGGCCAGCGACCAGTTGGCGTTCGGGTCCAGCCGCAGCGGCAAGCCGGGAAAGGCCTGGTGCAGCGCCCGCATGCAGGCAATCTCGTGCGCCGGCTCGAAGACGCCGCCCTTGAGCTTGATGCTCTGAAAACCGTAGAGGCCGATCATGCGCCGCGCCTGGGCCACGATCTGCGCCGGGCTGATGCCCTCGCCCCAGGCGTCGGGTGCATAGGGTTTGTCGATGTGCTCGGCGTGCTTGAAGAACAGGTAGGCGCTGTAGGGCACCGCGTCGCGCATCTTGCCACCGAGCAGGTCAACCACTGGCGCGCCGACGATCTGACCCTGCAGGTCCAGCATCGCCACCTCGAAGGTGCTGGTCACTTTGGCCGCGTTCTTGGCCGTGTGCGAGCCGGGCGCCAGCTCGAATTCGATCGCGCCGGCACTGGGGCGGATGGCCGCGTGCACACGCTGCTCCATCGGGTTGAGGTCGAAGGGTGACAGGCCCAGCACCAGCGGCCGGGCCTGTTCGAGCACGCGCAGCATCGGTTCGTCGCCGTAGGTTTCGGAGATGCCAACACGGCCGTCGGAGGTCTCGAACTCGACGATGGCGCGCAAGGCCCAGGGCTCGTGAATGCCCGCGGCGTTGAGCAGGGGGCCGTCGCGGAATGCGATCGGGGTGACGCGGACGGCGGTGATCTTGATGTCGCGGCGCATGCTGCTGCTCCTTCAGTTCGCCGAGGCGCCGGACTTCTTCACCAGCGTCGCCCAGCGCGGGATTTCCTTGGCCATCAGTGCCGCCAGTTCGTCCGGCGTGCCGCCAACGATCTCCATGCCCAGTTGGTCATGCAGCTTGGCCTGCACGTCGGGCATCTTCAGCGCCTTGGCGATCTCCGCATGCAGCCACTGCACGATGGCTTTGGGCGTGCCTTTGGGCGCGTAGATCGCCTGCCAGGACGACATTTCGAAGCCCGGCACGCCGGCCTCGACCATGGTCGGCGTGTTGGGCGACAGCGCGATGCGCCTGGCCGTGGTCACCGCCAGCAGCTTGAGCTTGCCGGCCTGCAACAGCGGCAGCGCGGCCGTCATCTGGTCGAACATGAAGGTGACCTGGCCCGAGGACACGTCGACCATCGCTGGCGGCGTGCCCTTGTAGGGAATGTGCGCCAGCGGCACGCCGATGAGGTCGGAGAACAGCTCGCCGGCGAGGT
>JANOBL010000565.1:0-2614 GCA_031411635.1 Betaproteobacteria bacterium | reverse complement strand
CCTGAAGCCAAGCAGCGCGCGACTATCATCGCGCGCCATGCCCAGCACGCCCCCGCCCTTTGACGCCATCGTGCTGGGCGCCGGCGCGGCAGGCCTGTTCTGCGCCGGTATCGCCGGCCAACGCGGCTTGCGGGTGCTGCTGATCGACCACGCCGAGCAGGTGGCCGAGAAGATCCGCATCTCGGGCGGTGGGCGCTGCAATTTCACCAACCAGGGCACCACACCGGCGCAATTTCTCTCCGCCAACCCGGACTACTGCCGCTCGGCGCTGGCGCGCTACACGCCGGCTGACTTCATCGCGCTGCTGCGCCGCCACGGCATTGCTTTCCACGAGAAGCACAAGGGCCAGATGTTTTGCGACCAATCGGCGCAGCAAGTGATCGATTTGCTGCTGGCCGAATGCGCCGCCGGCCAGGTAACGCACTGGCAGCCCTGCGCGGTGGGCGCGGTGCGCACGCTGGACGCTGGCTTCGAGCTGGACACCACACGCGGCACGGTGCGCAGCGCACAGCTTGTGGTGGCCACCGGCGGGCTGTCGATCCCCAAGATCGGTGCCACCGATTTTGGCCACCGTCTGGCGCGCCAGTGGGGCCACAAGCTGATCGAGCCCCGCCCTGCCCTGGTACCGCTGACCTTCGATGCGGCGGCCTGGGCGCCGTTTGTGCCGCTGGCCGGTGCGTCGTTGGCGGTGCAGATCAGCACCGGCGCCGGCCGCCAGCGTGGCCAGTTCCAAGAAGACCTGCTGTTCACGCACCGGGGCTTGAGTGGCCCGGCCGTGCTGCAGATATCCAGCTTCTGGCGCCCCGGCCAGGCCTTGTCACTGAACCTGTTGCCGGGCCAGGATGCGGCGGCCAGCTTGCGCGAGGCCAAGCAGCAATCCAAACGCCAGCTTGGCAAAACGCTGGCGCTGCTGCTGCCGCAACGCCTGGCCGAAGCCTGGCTGGCCACGCTGGGCCTGGACGCCAACAAACCCGTGCCCGAGCTGCGTGACCGCGATCTGCAGCGCCTGGCTGAATCCTTGTGTCACTGGCAGCTCATACCCAGCGGCACCGAGGGTTATCGCAAAGCCGAAGTCACGGCCGGTGGTGTGGATACCCGCGAACTGGATTCGCGCAGCATGGCCAGCAAGCGCCAGCCCGGGCTGTATTTCATCGGCGAGGTGGTGGACGTGACCGGCTGGCTGGGTGGCTACAACTTTCAATGGGCCTGGGCCAGTGCGGCGGCTTGTGCCCATGCGCTGGCCACAAGCCCCTGATACCCTTTGTCGGGCCAGTAATTTTCGAAGTAGAATCCTCGTTTTTCTGGCAAACCGCGCACCACTACACACTGGGCGCAACCTTCTTAGGACTTTGGAGTTCAATGACCACGATTCGCGTCAAGGAAAACGAGCCTTTCGATGTGGCGCTGCGCCGCTTCAAGCGCACGATCGAAAAGCTGGGCCTGCTCACCGACTTGCGGGCCCGCGAGTTTTACGAAAAGCCCACTTCCGAGCGCAAGCGCAAGAAGGCTGCCGCCGTCAAGCGCCACTACAAGCGCGTGCGCAGCATGCAGTTGCCGAAGAAGCTTTTTTAAACCTGGCCGCGTTTCTTGCCGGACAAAAACGCCCGCGCGGGTTGCCGCAGCGGGCGTTTTTCTTGGCCTGATCAAAAGTGTTGGAAAGACCGCCATGAGCCTGAAAGACCAGATCACCGACGACATGAAATCCGCCATGCGTGCCAAGGAGACGCTGCGCCTGGGGGCCATCCGCATGCTGCTGGCAGCGATCAAGCAGCGCGAGGTGGACGAGCGCATCGTGCTGGACGACGCGGCGATCATTGCCATCGTCGACAAATCGATCAAGCAGCGCAAGGATTCGATCGCGGCGTTTCAAAGCGCCGGCCGCACCGATCTGGTGGACCAGGAAACGGCCGAGCTGGCGGTGCTGCAAAAGTACCTGCCGTCGCGGCTGTCGGCCGACGAGATCAGCGCTGCGGTGGCTGCCATCGTGGCCGATCTGGGTGCCACCGGCCCGGGCGACATTGGCAAGGTGATGGCCGCTGTGAAGGCAAAACTGGCCGGCAAGGCCGAGATGGGCGCGGTGTCGGCGGCGGTCAAGGCCGCGTTGTCGAAGTAAGCTTGCAAGCCATGAGCACAACCTTACCAATCCGCCAGATCGCCGACACCGTGTGTGTGGCCCCGCAACTCGACGCTGCGGCGATGGCCGAGCTGGCCCGCCTGGGCTTCAAGAGCGTGATCAACAACCGGCCCGACTTTGAGCACGGTCCGGACCAGCCCACCAGCGCATCGGTGGAGGCCGCTGCCGTGGCCGCCGGCCTGCAGTACCGGCATTTGCCGGTGGCCGGCGGTTATCAGTCGCCCGAAGAAGTGGCGGCGTTTGCGTTGTTGCTGCAAGAACTGCCGGCACCGGTGCTGGCGTTCTGCCGCTCCGGCGCGCGGTCTACCCGGCTGTACCAGTTGGCAGCGGCGTCTTAAGCCCAAACCTCCTGCGCGGTCTCGATCACCAGCCGCAGCTTGTTGCGCTGGGCTTCCACAGCGATGTTGTTGCCGTGCACCGTGCTGGAGAAGCCGCATTGTGGGCTGAGGCAGAGTTGGTCCAGCGGCGCGTATTTGCTGG
>JANOBL010000564.1:0-1704 GCA_031411635.1 Betaproteobacteria bacterium | reverse complement strand
CTCGTCGATCATCACCAGGCAGCTCAGGTAGGCGCGTTTGTCGCCGATCACCACCGCGTCGGTGACGTAGGGGCTGAACTTGAGCTGGTTCTCCCATTCACTGGGCGTCACGTTCTTGCCGCCGGCGGTGATGATGATGTCTTTCATGCGGTCGGTGATGTAGAAGTAACCGTCTTCGTCGACCCGGCCCACATCGCCGGTGTGCAGCCAGCCGTCGGCATCCAGCGCCTCGGCGGTTTTTTCCGGCAGGTTCAGGTAGCCGTGGAACACGCTGCCACCACGCATCAGGATCTCGCCCTGCTCGCTGATGCGCATCTCCACGCCCGGCCCTGGCATGCCGATGCTGCCGGGTTTGGCCGCACCCACCGGTGTGACGGTGCCGCCGCCGCAGGTCTCGGTCATGCCCCAGCCTTCGCGCAGCGGGATGCCCAAGGCCAGGTACCAGCGGATCAGCTCGGGCGAGATCGGCGCGGCGCCGGTCAATGCCAGTTCCACCCGGTTCAGCCCCACCATGCGGCGCACGTTGTTCAGCACCAGTTTGCGCGCCAGCCAGTAGCGCAGTTTCAGCAGCGCGCCTGGCTGGCTGCGGGACTCGCTGTGTTTGACCATTGCCAGGCCCTGGTTCACTGCCCAGCCATAGGCAAGCTGCTGCAGCTTGCCGGCCTCGCGGATCGTGATCGCCACGGTGGAGAACACTTTTTCCCACACCCGCGGCACCGCGAAGAACACCATCGGCTGCACCTCCCGCAGGTTGTCGAACACCGTCTCGGGGTTCTCGACAAAGTTGACGGTGGAGCCGCGGTGCAGTGGCACAAACTCGCCGATCAAACGCTCGGCGATATGGCACAGCGGCAAAAAAGCCACGCGCTCGCCGCCCATAGCCATGCCCTCGAACAGCGCACTGCCCATGCCGGACAACACCGTGCAGATGTTGGCGTGCGTGATCATCGCGCCCTTGGGCCGGCCGGTGGTGCCGGAGGTGTAAACCAGCACCGCCACATCGGGCCCGCTGCGGCTGGCCAGGCGCTGCTGCACCAGGCCGGGCTGGCTGCGCAGTTGGCTGCGGCCCAGTTCGCGCAATTGGTCCAGGCTGATCACCTTGTCGTCGTGCAGCGTGGACAAACCTTCCATGTCAAACACGATCACCCGTCGCACGGCAGGAAGCTGGTCGCGCATCGCCAGGTACTTGTCAAGCTGCTCGTCGTCTTCAACAAACAGGAACACGCTGCCCGAATCGCTGCACAGGTACTGCAATTGCTCGGCCGCGTCGGTGGGATAGATGCCGCTGCAGATGCCACCCATGCTTTGCGATGCCAGATCGGCCCACACCCACTCGCGGCAGGTGTTGGCCATCACCGACACCACCTCGCCGGGCTGGAAGCCCAGGCTGACCAGGCCGGCGCCGATCTCGCTGACGATCACGCCCACCTCGGTCCAGCTATAGGCCTTCCAAAGCCCCAAGTCCTTCTGCCGCATCATCACGCCCGGCCCCAGCTTGTCCACCTGCTGCCAGAACAGCTTGGGGATGGTGTCGTAGGGCAATGGCTCCATCACCCAGCCGGGGCGGCGCGAGGTGATGATGGGGGAGGCGAGTGAAGTCATCGGAGTTCCTGAGCAGATTCGGTCAGCGCCACGTCTTCTTCTTCTTCCAGCGCCGCTCGCCGCGCACGCCGGTTTCCTTCATGCCAAGGTAAAACTCGCGGA
>JANOBL010000563.1:0-7343 GCA_031411635.1 Betaproteobacteria bacterium | reverse complement strand
TGGCCAACCGGCGTGGCCTGGCGCTGGCCTTTGCGCAAGAGCGTGGCCGCGCCGAGCGTGACGGCCCGGCCGCCGCACCGCTGGTGGTGGGCCTGATCGACATCGACAACTTCAAAAAGCTCAACGACAGCCTGGGCCATGCCGCCGGCGACGTGGCGTTGCAAAGCCTGGCGGCCCGGGTGACCGAGTGGTTGCGCCCGATCGACCATGTGGCGCGCTTTGGCGGCGAAGAGTTTGTTGTGCTGCTGCCCGCCACCCCGGTGGACGAAGGCCAGCAGGTGCTCACGCGGCTGCAGCGGCGGCTCAGCGCCAGCCTGTTCATGCACCAGGGCCAGGAGGTGTTTGTCACGTTTTCGGCCGGTGTCTCGGCCTGGCGCCCGGGCGAGGCGCTGGAGGCTGCCTTGAGCCGCGCCGACGAGGGGCTGTACGAGGCCAAGCGCACTGGCAAGAACCGCACCTGCGTGGCTTGAGGGCGGCGGTGCAGGCGCACAATGCAAGCATGAAGCGCAGTTGGGTTCGATCGGTGGTGCGTGGCTTGGTGGGTGTGCTGCTGTTCGCCCAATTGGCCATCGCCAGCTACGCCTGCCCGGGTTTGGCGGCGGCCGTGGCAGCGACTGGCGGGCGGGTTGAAACCGGCGCCAGCACGATGACGGTTGCAGCGCAGATGACAGGCTGCAGCGACATGGGCATGGTCAGCGGCAGTGCTGACGCGATGGACCCGGCTTTTGCCAATCTCTGTGCCGAGCACTGCAAATACGGCCAGCAGAGTGATCAGGCCGCCACGCTGACCGTGCCGGTGGCGCTGTTGATGCCGCTGTACACCGTGGCAGCCATGGCCGAGCCGGCGCTGGCGCCGCCGCAGGCCGCTGCCGCCACCGCCGATGCGCGGGTTGCGGCAACGCCGCCGCACAGCTTGCTGCACTGCGTTTTCCGCCTCTGATCTGGCGACACCACGCTGCGCTGGCGGCCTGACAGGCCGCGCACGCGCATCGCCGGTGCCGCTGCCGGTGCGGGTTGGTCTGCGCTTGCCGCAACCGACAGCGCCCGACACGACGCCATCTGTTCGTGGTCTGGAGATCGCATGTTTTCTACCCTGTTTCGACCCACGCGATGCGTGCCTGGCTGGCTGCCGGCGCTGGCCCTTTGCGGCGCCGCCGCCGGCTTCAGCGCCAGAGCTGAACTGACGCTGGACCAGGCGTTGCGCCTGGCGCAAGACCGATCGCAGCAGCTCGCGGCGCAGGATTTTGTGGTCAGCGCCGCACGCGAGATGGCGGCCGCCGCGGCGCAGTGGCCTGATCCGGTCTTCAAGGCTGGCCTGAACAGCCTGCCCATCGACGGGCCCGACCGGTTCAGCCTGCGCCGCGACTCGTTCACGATGCTGACGGTCGGCGTGGTGCAGGAGCTGACCCGCCAGGACAAGCTGGTGGCCCGCGCGGCACGCTTTGACCGCGAGGCCGAGGCCGCCCAGGCCAGCCACGCACTGCTGCTGGCCAATTTGCGGCGCGACACCGCGCTGGCCTGGTTGAACCGCCACTACCAACAGCGCCTGCGCGAGTTGCTGCAGGCCCAGCGCGACGAAACTGCGCTGCAGATCGACGCCGCAGAGGCGGCTTACCGCAGCGGGCGGGGTGCGCTGGCCGATGTGTTTGCGGCGCGCTCGGCCGTCGCCCAGATCGACGACCGGCTGCGCGGCGCGGCGCTGCAGATCAGCACCGCCATCACCCGGCTGGCGCGCTGGGTGGGGCCGGCGGCCGAGTTGGCGCTGGCCCCAGCGCCGGTGATCAGCACGCTGCGGCTGGGTGATGGCGACCTGGAAGCACCGCTGGCGCAGCACCCGCAAATCGGCTGGATTGCCAGCCAGCAGGCGCTGGCACAGGCCGACGCGCAGATCGCACAGAGCGCCAAAACCTCGGACTGGAGCGTGGAGCTGAGCCTCAGCCAGCGTGGCTCGGCCTATTCGAACATGGTGTCGTTGAACTTTTCGATCCCGCTGCAGTGGGATGCGCAGAACCGGCAGGACCGTGCCATTGCCGCCAAGCAAGCGGTGGTGGCGCAATGGCGCGCCCAGCGTGAAGAAGCGGCGCGTGAGCAACTGGCCGATGCGCAGCGCTGGCGCCAGCAGTGGCAGGGCAACCAGGGCCGGCTGGCGTTTTACGACAGCACGCTGCTGCCGCTAACCAACGAGCGCACGCTGGCAGCCACCGCAGCGTACCGGGGCGGTGGTGGACCGCTGCTGGCAGTGCTGGAGGCGCGGCGCCTGGCGATCGAGGCCGGCATCGAGCGTTTGCGCCTGGAGGCGGATACCGCCGAGCTGTGGGCGCAACTGGAGTACCTGGTCACTGCCAAGCCCACATCCCAGGAGCAACAGCCATGAAACACAAGCCAGTGCTGATCGGCCTCTTCGGTGTTTTGCTGCTGGGCGCCGCAGGCTACGGCCTGTACGCCACCGGCATGAACCGGGGCATGACGATGGCTGCGTCGCCAATCCGCCCCGAAGCCAGCGCCGCAGCCGGCGAGTCCTTGCCGCAAAGCATCGCGCAAGGCGAAGCGGCCACCCGGCGGCACATCAGCGCCGGCATCCAGGCCGGCGACGTGGACCCCATCACCGGCAAGAAGATCCTCTACTACCACGACCCGATGGTGCCGGGTAACAAGTTTGACAAGCCGGCCAAATCGCCGTTCATGGACATGATGCTGGTGCCGGTGTATGCCGACAACGCCAACAGCAGCGATGCCAGCCAGGTCAGCGTCAGCCCACGCACCCAGCAAAACCTGGGCGTGCGCACGGCAGTGGTGGTGTTGGGCACGCTGGCACCGCAGGTCACTGCCGTTGGCAGCATCGTGTGGAACGAGCGTGACCAGGCACTGGTGCAAGCACGTGCCAGCGGTTTTGTTGAGCGCCTGATGGTGCGGGCCACGCTGGACCGGGTGCTGCCCGGCCAGCCGCTGGCCGAGCTGTTTGTGCCGGATTGGGTGGCCGCGCAAGAGGAGTTTTTGGCGCTGCGCCGCATGCAGGGCAGCGCGCCGGGCAGTGCGCTGGCACCGCTGGTAGACGCCGCCCGCCAGCGCATGCGCCAGGTGGGTATGGACCCGGCGCAAATTACCTTGGTCGAAGACAGCGGCCAGGCCCAGCCGCGTTTCACGCTGGTGGCGCCGATCGCAGGCGTGGTCACCGAGCTGATGGCGCGCCAGGGCATGACGGTGCTGGCCGGTGCCACGCTGTTCCGCATCAACGGCACATCCACCGTGTGGGCCCAGGCCGAGGTGCCAGAAAGCCAGGTGGCGCTGCTGCGCCCCGGCAGCAGCGTGCAAGCCAGCAGCCCGGCTGTGCCGGGTGTTGTCTTTGCCGGCCGGGTGCAAGCACTGTTGCCCGAGGTCAACCCCAGCACCCGCACACTGAAAGCGCGGCTGGAACTGGCCAACCCGGGTGCCCGCCTGGTGCCGGGCATGTTTGTACAGATGCAGTTCATCGATCCACGAGGCGGTCAGGCGCTGCTGGTGCCCACCGAGGCGGTGATCCAGACCGGCCAGCGCAGCCTGGTGATGCTGGCCGAGGCGGCTGGCCGCTTCCGTCCGGTGCAGGTGCAGATCGGCATCGAAAGCGGTGGCCAGACCGAGATCAAGCATGGCCTGGCCGCCGGGCAGCAGGTGGTGGTGTCCTCGCAGTTTTTGATCGACTCGGAAGCCAGCCTCAAAGGCGTGGAGGCGCGGCTGAACAGCGGCGCGGGCAAGCCATGATCGCGGCACTGATCCGCTGGTCCCTGGGCAACCGCTTGCTGGTGCTGCTGGCCACGCTGATGCTGGCCGCCTGGGGTGGGGTGTCGCTGCTGCGCACGCCGCTGGACGCGCTGCCCGATTTGTCGGATGTGCAGGTGATCATCCGCACCAGCTTTCCGGGCCAGGCGCCACGCATCGTCGAGAACCAGGTCACCTACCCGCTGACGACGACGATGCTGTCGGTGCCGGGCGCCAAGACGGTGCGTGGTTATTCGTTTTTTGGCGACAGCTTTGTCTACGTGCTGTTCGAGGACGGCACCGACCTGTACTGGGCCCGCTCGCGGGTGCTGGAGTACCTGAACCAGGTGCAGGCGCGCTTGCCACGTGGCGCCACTGCCGCGCTGGGGCCGGATGCCACTGGCGTGGGCTGGGTCTACCAGTATTCGCTGATCGACCGCAGTGGCCGCCTGGATGCCGGGCAGCTCCGTGCGCTGCAGGACTGGTTTCTCAAATACGAGCTGAAAACCGTGCCCAACGTGGCCGAGGTGGCGTCAGTGGGCGGCATGGTGCGCCAGTACCAGGTGCTGCTGGACCCGGCCAAGCTGGCGGCCTACAACATCCCGCACAGCCGCGTGGCCGAGGCCATCCGCCGCGCCAACCAGGAGGCCGGCGGCTCGGTGCTGGAGCTGGGCGAGGCCGAGTACATGGTGCGCGTATCGGGTTATCTGCAATCGCTGGACGATTTTCGCAAAGTGGTGTTGGGGGTCACCGATGCTGGCGTGTCGCTGCGGCTTGGCGATGTGGCACGCATCCAGATCGGCCCCGAGATGCGGCGCGGCATCGGCGAGCTGGACGGCGAGGGCGAGGCCACCGGCGCTGTGATCGTGATGCGCTCGGGCAAAAACGCGCTCGAGACGATCACGGCGGTCAAGGCCAAGCTGGCGGCGCTGCAAGCGGGCCTGCCCCAGGGCGTGTTGATCGTGCCGGTGTACGACCGCTCTGGCCTGATCGAACGCGCGGTTGAAAACCTGGGCTTCAAGCTGCTGGAAGAGTTCAGTGTGGTCGCGCTGGTGTGCTTGATCTTCCTGTTCCACCTGCGCTCGGCGTTTGTTGCCATCGTCTCGCTGCCGCTGGGCATCCTGATGGCTTTCATCGTGATGCACCACCAGGGCGTCAACGCCAACATCATGTCCCTGGGCGGCATCGCAATCGCCATCGGCGCGATGGTGGATGCGGCGGTGGTGATGATCGAAAACGCGCACAAACACCTTGAGCGCTGGGGCCATGCGCATCCCGGTCAGCGGCTGCTGGGCGAGGCCCGCTGGTCGGTGATTGGCGATTCGGCAGTGGAGGTGGGCCCGGCGCTGTTTTTCTCGCTGCTGATCATCACGCTGTCGTTCATCCCGGTGTTCACGCTGGAGGCGCAAGAGGGGCGGCTGTTTTCGCCACTGGCCTTTACCAAAACCTACGCGATGGCGGCGGCGGCCGGGCTGTCGGCCACGCTGATCCCGGTGCTGATGGGTTATTTGATCCGCGGCCGCATTCCGGATGAAAAAACCAACCCGCTGAACCGCTGGCTGATCGCCGCGTACCGGCCGGTGTTAAACGCCGTGCTGCGCTGGCCCAAAGTCACGCTGGCGGTGGCGGTGCTGGTGCTGGCCACCAGCCTGTGGCCCTTGCAGCAGATCGGCGGCGAGTTCATGCCGCCGCTGGACGAAGGTGATCTGCTGTACATGCCGTCGGCCTTGCCGGGCTTGAGCGCGGGCAAGGCGGCCGAGTTGCTGCAGCAGACCGACAGGCTGATCAAGACCGTGCCCGAGGTGCTCAGCGTCTACGGCAAGGCCGGCCGTGCCGACACTGCCACCGATCCGGCGCCGCTGGAGATGTTTGAGACCACGGTCCAGTTCAAGCCCAAAAGCCAATGGCGGCCCGGCATGACGCAGGACAAACTGGTTGAAGAGCTGGACCGCATCGTCAAGCTGCCCGGCCTGACCAATGTCTGGGTGCCACCGATCCGCAACCGCATCGACATGCTGGCCACCGGCATCAAAAGCCCGGTGGGTGTCAAGGTGGCAGGGGCCGACTTGGCGGTGATCGACCGGGTGACGGGTGAGATCGAGAAGGCGCTGAAAGACGTGCCCGGCGTCAGCAGCGTTTTGGCCGAGCGATTGACCGGCGGGCGCTATGTGGATGTGCTGATCAACCGCGACGCCGCAGCGCGTTTTGGCATGAACATCGCCGATGTGCAGGCCCTGGTCAGCGCGGCGGTGGGCGGCGACAACATCGTCGGTGCGGGGGGTGAGGTGCTGGACGGGCTGCAGCGCTTCTCGATCAACCTGCGCTACCCGCGCGAGCTGCGCGACTCGCTGGACAAGCTGCGCAAGCTGCCCATCGTCAGCGAGCGCGGCGCCAGGCTGTTGCTGTCCGATGTGGCCGAGTTGCGCATCAGCGATGGCCCACCGATGCTGCGCAGCGAAAACGCCCGCCTGGCGGGCTGGGTGTACGTGGACATCCGGGGCCGCGACCTGAAATCTGCCGTGCTGGCGATGCAGCAGGCGGTCGGCCAGAAGGTCGCGCTGCCGGCGGGTTATTCGATCTCGTGGTCGGGGCAGTTCGAGTTTCTGGCGCGGGCCACTGCCAGGTTGAAGCTGGTGCTGCCGTTCACGCTGCTGATTATTCTGGTGCTGCTGGTCATGACCTTCAAACGCCTGGGGGACGCGCTGCTGATCATGGCGACGCTGCCGTTTGCGCTGGTCGGCGGCATCTGGCTGTTGTACCTGCTGGGCGACAAGCTGTCGGTGGCCAGCGCGGTGGGCTTTATCGCGCTGGCCGGGGTGTCGGCCGAGTTTGGCGTGATCATGCTGCTGTACCTGAAGCAGGCCTGGGATTGGCGCATCGCCAGCGGCAGCACCAGCAACACCGACCTGCTGGCAGCCATCCGCGAGGGCGCGGTGTTGCGGGTGCGGCCCAAGGCGATGACGGTGGCGGTGATCCTGGCCGGCCTGCTGCCGATCCTGTGGGGCAGCGGCACCGGGTCGGAGCTGATGCGGCGCATCGCCGCGCCGATGGTGGGCGGCATGGTCACTGCACCGTTGCTGTCGATGCTGGTGATCCCGGCGGCTTATTTGTTGATGCGGCGGCGCAAAGCGGCGCTGCAGCCCAACCCGGAGCGGAGCAATGGCACGGCTTGATTGGCGTGGCCGGCAAGGTCACCGGGCCGGGGTCGTGCTGCTGGCGATGGCGTGCCTGTTGGCAGCGGGTTGTGCGTTGTCGATCCTGTCCCTGGGTGCGTCACCCAAGCCGCTGGCGCCACAGCACCAGCCGCGTTTTGAGCCCTTGCCCAACCGTGACGCGCCGCCCAGGGTGGCGCTGGTGTTGTCGGGCGGCTCGGCCCGCGCTTTTGCGCACCTGGGCGTGCTGCGTGTGCTGGAGCGTGAGGGCTTGCGCCCTGACCTGGTGGTGGGCACCAGCGCCGGGGCGATCGTCGGAGCGCTCTACGCTTCGGGTAAAAATTTGACCGCTATCGAGGCGCTGGCGGCGCGCATCGATTGGCCGACGCTGATCGACATCGATCCGCTGAAGATCGTGTTCGGGGGCCTGGGGTTGGGCCTGGCCCGGGGGGATCG